>CAIXDD010000431.1 GCA_903918155.1 uncultured Hyphomicrobiales bacterium | reverse complement strand
GGCCTGCGCCGCCCGCGTGACGAGCGTCACCGCGTCGGCGTCCGCGATGCGCCCGACATAGAGAAAATCCTTCGCGTCGAACTTGATCGCGGGATTGAGCAGCGTCTCGAACAGCACTTCCGCATGGATGAGATGAAGGAGCGAACCGTCCTTCGGCGCGACGGAATAAGAATAATTCAGCGCCACATTGCCGCCGGCGCCGGGCATGGTCTGCAAGGCGAGGCTGGGGCGCCCGGGAATCCGCTTGCCCAGATGCCGCGCGACAAGCTGCCCGTAGAGCCCATAGGAGCCGCCGACATCCGCGCCGATCAGAACGCGAAGGCTGCGCCCCTTGTAGAAACTCTCGACGCTCTCCTGCGCGCGCGCAGGCGCGCCCGCCCCCGCCAGAGCGGTCAGGGCCGCCCCCGCGCCCAAAGCGACAAGAGCCGTGATGCGTCCGCTTGCTTTCGCCATGCGCGCTCTCCCTGCCTTCGCCGGATCTTGCGCCCGGTCGGGGAAAGTATAGGCCGCCTGCGGCGTCTGGCCAGCGAAATGGCGAACGGCCGCAGAGCTTGCCGCTCAGGCGCCCACGCGGGCGAACCATTCGTCTTCGGTGATGACCTCGACGCCAAACCCTTCCGCCTTGGCGAGCTTGGAGCCTGCGCCGGGGCCGGCGACCACGAGATCGGTTTTCTTCGACACGGAGCCCGCGACCTTGGCGCCCAGCCGCTCCGCCATCGCCTTGGCCTCTTCGCGCGTCATGCGCTCAAGCGCGCCGGTGAACACCACGACCTTGCCGGCGACGGGCGAAGAAGCCTCCACGCGCTCCATGGGAACCGGCGTCACCTGCGCCAGAAGCGCGTCGAGCGCGGTCTCGTTATGGGGCTCGGCGAAGAAATCCACGACCGCTTCCGCCACCACGTCGCCCACGCCTTCGATGTTCTTGATCTCCGCGCGCGCCTCCGAGGCCTCGTCCTGCGCCGCGCGCGCGGTGGCGCGCAAGGCCTCGAACGTTTCGAAATGGCGCGCGAGACGGCGCGCATTCGTCTCGCCCACATGGCGCACGCCCAGCGCGAAGATGAAACGATTGAGCGCGACCGCGCGCCGCGCGGCGATGGCGGCGAACAGATTGCGCACGGAGGTTTCGCCAAACCCTTCGAAATTGCGGATCTTCACGAGAGCGCCGGGCTGCGCGTCGCGCGCCTCCAGCGTAAAAATATCCGCAGGCGTCCGCACGAGCCCCTTTTCATAAAAAAATTCGATCTGCCGGTCGCCCAGCCCTTCGATGTCGAATGCGTTGCGCGACGCGAAATGCTTGAGCCGCTCCACCGCCTGCGCCGGACATACCAGCCCGCCCGTGCAGCGGCGCACCGCATCCGCCTCGCCCTTGGCGTCCAGCTCGCGCACCGCCGCCGAACCGCAGGCGGGGCATATATGCGGAAATTCGTAAGGCCGCGCATCCGCCGGCCTCTTGTCGGCCACGATCTGGACGATCTGCGGAATGACGTCGCCGGCGCGCTGCACCACCACGGTGTCGCCGACGCGCACGTCCTTGCGCCGGACCTCGTCTTCGTTGTGCAGCGTGGCGTTCGTCACCACCACGCCGCCGACCGTCACGGGCTCAAGCCGCGCGACGGGCGTCAGCGCGCCCGTGCGCCCCACCTGAATGTCGATGCCGCGCAGGATCGTCATCGCCTGTTCGGCGGGGAATTTATGCGCCGCCGCCCAGCGCGGCGAGCGCGACACGAAGCCGAGCCGCTGCTGAAGCGCAAGATCATTAACCTTGTAGACCACGCCGTCGATGTCATAGGGCAGGCGCGCGCGATTTTCCGCGATGCGCCGATAATGCGCGACGAGCCCGCGCGCGTCCTCGCACAAAACGGTCTCTTCGTTCGTCGGCAGTCCCCAGGCGCGAAACGCCTCGATCATGCCTATTTGCGTCTCGGCCGCCGGCGAGGACAATTCGCCCCACGCATAAGCGAAGAAATGCAGCGGACGCTGCGCGGTGACGGCGGGATCGAGCTGGCGCAGGGAGCCGGCCGCCGCATTGCGCGGATTGGCGAAGAGCTTGTCGCCGGCCGCCTCCTGGCGCGCGTTGAGGGCCGCGAAATCGCTGCGGCGCATATAGATCTCGCCGCGCGCCTCCATGACCGCCGGCCAGCCCGCGCCGGCGAGGCGTTTTGGAATCTCCGCGATCATGCGCACATTGGCGGTGACGTCTTCGCCCTCATAGCCGTCGCCACGCGTCGCCGCCTGCACGAGCGCGCCGCCCTCGTACCGCAACGTGCAGGACAGGCCGTCGATCTTCGGCTCCGCGGTGAAGGCGAGCGGAAGAAGCGGCCCCAGACCGAGGAAACGGCGCACGCGCTCGACGAAATCCTCGGCTTCGCTTTCTTCGAACAGGTTGGAGAGCGACAGCATGGGCACGGCATGCCGCACTTTCGCGAATTTCTCCGAAGGCGCCGCGCCCACGCGGCTCGTCAGCGACGCCGCATCCGCCAAATCCGGAAAGCGCGCCTCCAGCGCCTCATAGCGCCGACGCAGCGCGTCATAGTCCGCATCGGAGACGACGGGCGCGTCTTTCTGGTGATAGGCCACGTCATGCGCGGCGATCTCCGCGTGCAGGCGCCCATATTCGGCGCGGGCTTCAAGCGGCGTGAGGTCTTCGACGGGAACGGGCTTGCGCATCCGCTTCACATAGCGCGCGTCAGCGCCGCGGTGAAGCCGGAACCGCAGGCGCGCCCGCGCGCGGCGCCCGCGGTGAAGGTCGTGATGGGGCGCGCCGGCAAGGCTCAGCCGGCTTGCGCGGTCTCGATCAGCCGGCGCGCGGCCGCGCGCGCCTCTTCGGTGATCGTGGCGCCGGCGAGCATGCGGGCGATCTCCTCGCGGCGGTCGCCGCCTTCCAGCGGCTCGACGCGGGTTTCGGCGCGGCCGGCCTTGACCTGCTTGAGCACGCGCAGATGGGCGGCACCGCGGGCGGCGACCTGGGGGGAATGGGTGACGAGCAGGACCTGGACACCCTCGGCGACGCGCGCCAGTCGTTCGCCGACGGCGGCGGCGGTGGCGCCGCCGATGCCGCTGTCGACCTCGTCGAACACCAGGGTGGGCACGGTGGAGCCGCCGGCGAGCACGACCTTCAGC
>CAIXDD010000430.1 GCA_903918155.1 uncultured Hyphomicrobiales bacterium | reverse complement strand
GCTATTCCGTGTTCGCCGGCGTCGGCGAGCGCACGCGCGAAGGCAACGACCTCTATCATGAGATGATCGAGGGCGGCGTGAACAAGGCCGGCGGCGGCGCCGGCTCCAAATGCGCGCTGGTCTATGGCCAGATGAACGAGCCGCCGGGCGCGCGCGCCCGCGTCGCGCTCACCGGCCTCACGGTCGCCGAGGATTTCCGCGACAAGGGCCAGGACGTGCTCTTCTTCGTGGACAATATTTTCCGCTTCACCCAGGCGGGTTCGGAAGTGTCCGCGTTGCTGGGCCGCATTCCTTCGGCGGTGGGCTATCAGCCGACGCTGGCCACCGACATGGGCGCCCTGCAGGAGCGCATCACCACCACGACCAAGGGTTCGATCACCTCGGTGCAGGCCATTTACGTGCCCGCCGACGACTTGACCGACCCGGCGCCTGCGGCCTCCTTCGCTCATCTTGACGCGACGACCGTTCTGTCGCGCTCGATCGCGGAAAAGGGCATTTATCCGGCGGTGGACCCGCTGGACTCCACCTCGCGCATGCTCTCCCCGATGATCGTGGGCGAAGAGCATTACCAGATCGCGCGTCAGGTTCAGCAGACGCTGCAGCGCTACAAGTCGCTGCAGGACATCATCGCGATCCTGGGCATGGACGAATTGTCCGAAGAGGACAAGCTGACCGTGGCCCGCGCCCGCAAGATCGAGCGCTTCCTGTCGCAGCCCTTCCACGTCGCGGAAGTGTTCACCGGCGCGCCGGGCAAGCTCGTCTCGCTCGCCGATACGATCAAGGGCTTCAAGGGTCTGGTCGAAGGCAAGTACGATCACCTTCCCGAGGCCGCCTTCTATATGGTCGGCACGATCGAGGAGGCGATGGAGAAGGCGCAGCGTCTGGCCGCCGAGGCCGCGTAAGCCCTTTCACGCAAGAGCGCCCCTCTCCCGCTGCGGGAGAGGGCGGGCGCCGGAGAGATCATCATGGCCGCATTCCACTTCGAACTCGTCTCGCCGGAGCGTCTGCTGTTTTCGGGCGACGTCGAGGCCGTCGTCGTTCCCGGCTCGGAAGGCCAGTTCACGATCCTGAAGGATCACGCCCCCGTCATGGCGACCCTGAAGCCGGGCGTCGTGGACGTGGACGCGCCGACCGGCAAGCAGAGCCTTTTCGTGCGCGGCGGCTTCGTCGACGTGTCCGCGGCCGGCCTGACGATTCTGGCCGAACAGGCGATCCCGGTGGCGGAGCTTGATCTTGCGCGCATCGAGCAGGAGATCAGGAACGCCGAAGAGGATTTCAACGACGCGCAGTCCGACGAGGGCAAGCGCGCAGCCGGCGAGAAACTCGCGCAATTGCGCGAGGTGAAGGCGGCGCTCGGCCTCTAAGCCGGCGCGCCCGGCGCGGCGTCTCGCATTTAGAACGTCGGATTCCCGCCGCAAGAATCACAAGGGCCGCTGACGCGGCCCTTTTCTTTTGGCTCGAGAGCGGGCGGCAGGTTTGCGTGCGGCAGGTCTGCGCGCAGCTTGCGTGCGTGGGAGGGCGCGCGGCTCAGCCGCGGCGCATCGGCGTGGGCTCGCCGGCCTCGGAGGAGGGCGAGACGAGGGCGATCAATTCATCGCGCTTCAGCTCATTGGCCAGCCGCTGCAATTGCAGCCTGTCGCGCCGCGCCGTGTCGAGCGCGCCTTCCGCATAGGCGCGCTCGCTCTTCTCCTTGAGCAGCTGGTCTTCGAGCGTGCGGATCTGCGCTTGCAATTTCTGCACGTCCTTCTGCTGGGCGGCGACGGCGAAATCCATGTCGCGCTGCATGTCGAGGCGTTCGGAGCTGAGGCGGTGAATCTCCTCCTCCTGCGCGGCGAGCTTGCGCGCGGCCTCGTCGGCGCGCAGGGCGGCGGAATCGCGGGAGGCCTGCAGCGCCAGCGTCTCGTCCTTGGCTTTCACCAATTCGCTGCGGGCGGCGCCCAGCGCCTCTTCGGATTGGGTCAGGCGCGCCGCCATCTGGTCCGCGCGGCGGGTGGCGTCCACATGGAGGCGCAATTCCTCGCGCGCCTTCTCCAGCAGGCGTTCGATCAGTTCGGAGCGCGACCGCATGGCGAAAAGCTTCGCCTCATAGGCGGCGGACTCCGTCTCGCGCTTCGTGCGCTCCTCTTCCGCCACGAGCCGCAATTCGCGGTCGATCTCCTTGAGCCGCGCGACGTCCGTCTCCAGACGTTCGAGATTGGCGCGCATGCGCAGCTGAACCTGCTCGCCTTCCGAAAGCTGCTGGCGCGCCTCCAGATAGCGCATGTTCAATTCGCGCAGCGCCTTGCGTTCGGTCTCCAGCGCCTCGGTCTCGGCGAGCAAGCGCAGCTCCAGCGCCTCGGCGTTGGCGCGGGCGTCGGCGAGTTCGTGAGAGGTTTCGTCGACGCGCTGGCGCAGCCGCGCCGAATCCTCGCACAGGTCCGCATAAAGCGGCTGGATGGTGGTCAGTTCGCGGCGCAGGCTGTTGGCCTCCGACGCCGCCTCCTCGGCCCGCGTCTCCAATTGCGCGGCGAGATCGGCGGCGCGGCGCGCCTCGGTGCGATGGCTCTCGGCGCTGGCCTCGCTGCGCCGCAATTTCTGCTCGGCGCCCGCGCGCTCGGCGTCCAGCGCGGCGACGCGCTCGTTCAGCGCGTCTTGTTCGGCGCGCAGGCGGGCGTTCTCGCGTCCCAGTTCGAGATTGAGGCTGACCTGACCTTGCAGGTCCTCGGAGATCTGCGCGAAGTCGCGGAAGAGCTCGTCCACCGCGCCCATGGCGGAATTCAATTCGCTGAATTTGAAGACGACATTCTCGCATTTCAGCCGCAGCGATTCATGGAAGCCGCCCAGCGTCTCCGTCTCGAATCCGCCCTTGCGGCGCTGGGCGCGCGGCGCCGGCGCGGCCTCGGGCGCGTTTTGGGCGGATGTGGGAGCGGGGTGCGGGGCTGAGCCCTGGGGCGCGGACGCGCCGTTCGCCTGGGTCCACTTGCCGAAGGATTTCAGAAAGTCGTTCATCAAGCACCCGTTCTCTCGCGCGCCCCTTGGGGCCGGACCTGCGGATCATGAGCTTGTTCTTTACTACAAGCGCTTGAACTTAGCAACGCAAACGGCGACCCCCGTGAGGGGGCCGCCGCCGGATCGCGCGCAGGATGGGCTTGGCTTCAGGTCTTCTTCGGCTCGCCCGCCGTGCGCCACAGGGAGAAGGCGACGCCTGCGCCAAGAATGACGAAGGTCACGCCCAGCGACAGCGACGGCGGGATCTTCGCGAGGCCCAGCATGTCGGCGGCGAAGATTTTCGAACCGATGAACACGAGCACGAGAGCGAGCGCGTATTTGAGATATTTGAAGCGCTCCACCATCGCGGCAAGCGCGAAATAGAGCGCGCGCAGGCCCAGGATCGCGAAGATGTTCGACGTGTAGACGATGAACGTGTCCGTGGTGATCGCGAAAATCGCCGGCACCGAATCCACCGCGAAAATCACGTCCGCCACATTCACCATCACGAGCACCACGAAAAGCGGCGTCATGAAACGCACGGGCTTTCCGGTGGCGGGGTCGGGCTGGCGCACGAAGAACGCTTCGCCATGCAGGCTGTCGGTCATGCGGAAACGCTTGCGCAGGAAGCGATAGACCGGGTTCGTCTCCACCGCATATTGCTCGTCGCCGGCGAAGAGCATTTTCACGCCGGTGACGACGAGGAAGGCCGCGAAGACATAGAGCAGCCAGCCGAAACGCTCGACCAGCGCGGCGCCGACGCCGATCATGAGGCCGCGCAGCACGATGACCGCGAGAATGCCCCAGAACAGCACGCGATATTGCGACTTCGCGGGAATCGCGAAATAGCCGAAAATCATCGTGATCACGAAAACATTGTCCATCGACAAGGATTTTTCGATCACGAAGCCGGTGAGATATTCAAGGCCCGCCTGCGGCGAGATCGCGTGCCACACCCAGCCGCCGAAGGCGAGGCCGAGCGACACATAAAACAGGGACAGGAGCAGGCTCTCGCGCACGCCCATGCCGCGATCGTTCGCGCCGGTGATTTTCTGCAGGACGCCAAGGTCGAACGCCAGAAGTACGGCGACGAGCACATGAAAGCCAAGCCACATCCAGATGGGCTTGCCCAACCATTCAACGAACAGGAATTCCATTCCGGTTGCTCCGTCTCTTCGCAAAGAGGCGTCGCCGACATCGCGAAGACCATCTTCGCCAGAGGGGCCCGGACGACCACAAGGACAGGAGGTGGCGACGACGTCGGCTCGCTTCAAGCTTCCGCCCCTGCGCATTTCGTCTTACGTGGAAGCCCCCCGGAGATCATCGGGGCGCGCCCGCGACCGCGAAACACTTGCCCGCGCCCGGCCGGCGGGCTAATCGCCGGCGTGGAGGCCGCCATGCTGTTGCCCGATCTGCGCGATTTCGACGCCCTCGCCAGCCGCTTCCGCTGGGAGGTGCCCCAAGGCTTCAACATCGCCGAGGTCTGCTGCGACCGCTGGGCCGCGCGCGAGCCCGACCGTCCCGCGATTCTCGACGCCACCGGCGGCGGTCTCGTCGTGACCGCTTACGGCGAACTCAAACAGGCGTCGGATCGTTTCGCGGCCGCGCTCGCCGCGCGCGGCCTGCGCCGGGGCGAGCGGGTCGCGATCCTCCTGCCGCAATCGGCGCAGGCGGCGGTCGCCCATCTGGCCGCCTACAAGCTGGGATGCGTGGCGCTGCCGCTGGCGGCCCTGTTCGGCGTGGACGCGCTGGAGCATCGCCTGCGCGACGCCGGCGCGCGGGTCCTCGTCACGGATGCGGCGGGCCTCGCCAAGGCGCGCGCGGTGCAGGCCGGCGGCGCCGGCCTGCCGGATCTGGAGCTGATCGTCTCCATCGACGGCGCGCAGGGCGACGCGCGCGATTTCGCCGCGCTCATCGCCGGGGCGTCGCTCGCCGATCTGCCGGCGCAGCGGCCGGGCGCGGAAGATCCCGCCCTGATGATCTATACGTCGGGCACCACCGGGCCGGCCAAGGGCGCCTTGCACGCCCATCGCGTGCTCGCAGGCCATGCGCCCGGCGTGCAATTGCCGCATGATTTCTTTCCCCAGCCCGGCGACCTCATGTGGACGCCGGCGGATTGGGCGTGGGCGGGCGGCTTGCTGAACGCGCTTCTGCCGGCCCTGATGTTCGGCGTGCCCGTCGTCGCCCATCGCGCGCCGCGTTTCGAGGCGGAGCAGGCCTTCGCGCTGATGGAGCGTATGAAGATCCGCAACGCCTTCATTCCCCCCACCGCGCTGCGCATGTTGCGCGCCGTTGAGCGGCCCGCGCAGCGCTATCGCCTGTCGTTGCGCACGCTCGCCTCCGGCGGCGAGGCTTTGGGCGCGGAGACCTGGCGCTGGGGCCGCGAGGCCTTGGGCCTGTCCATCAACGAATTCTACGGCCAGACCGAATGCAATCTCGTGCTGGGCTCCTGCGCGGCGCTTGGCGTCAGCCGGCCCGGCGCCATCGGCAAGGCGATCCCCGGCCATCGCGTGGCCGTGATCGGCCCCGACGGCGGCCTCTGCGCGCCGGGCGAATTGGGCCAGATCGCCATCGCGCGGCCGGACCCGGTGATGTTCGTCGAATATTGGCGCCAGCCCGACGCGACCGCCCGCAAGTTCATCGGCGATTGGATGACGACGGGCGATCAGGGCCGCATGGACGAGGAGGGCTATGTCTTTTTCGTGGGGCGCGACGACGACGTGATCACCTCGTCGGGCTATCGCATCGGCCCCGGCGAGGTGGAGGACAGCCTCCTGCGCCATCCCGCCGTGTCGCTGGCCGCCGTCGTTGGCAAGCCCGACGCGCTGCGCACGGAGATCGTGCGCGCCTTCGTGGTCCTGCGCGAGGGGTTCGAGCCCTCGCCCATGCTTGCGGCGGAGATTCAGGATTTCGTGCGCACGCGCCTGTCCGCCCATGAATATCCGCGCCAGGTGGATTTCGTCGAGGAACTGCCGATGACGACCACGGGCAAGATCATCCGCCGGCTGTTGCGCGACCGGCCCTGATCACGCGCCGGACAAAATCTCGCCGGGCCGCAGCGTCGCGAACCGCGCCGGGTCCACGCCGTGACGGTCGAGCGCCTGCGCGAGCTTGCGCGGCGGTTCGTCGATAGGCTCGTCGGTGAGCTGGAACGTGCCCCAATGATGGGCGAGCGCGCGCTGCGCGCCCACGATCTCCATGATGCGGACGGCCTCGTCGGGATCGATGTGATGATCGCGCATGAACCAGCGCGGCGCATAGGCGCCGATCGGCAGGATGGCGAGCTGGAACGATCCGTGTTTCTCGCGCATGCGATGGAAGAAGGCGCCGTCGGCGAAGCCGGTGTCGGCGACGTGATAGATTTTCGCGGACGGCGTTTCGATCACGAAGGCGCACCACAGCGCCATGCGTCGGTCCATGAGGCCGCGCGCCGACCAATGATAGATCGGCTCCAGATGGACGAAGACGCCGCGGCCGATCTCGATCCTGGCGCCCCAATCATGCGCCTCGCTCGCCACGCCGGCGCCGGCGATGATCGCGTCATTGCCCAGCGGCGCCAGCACGCGTTTGGCGCCGCGCGCGGCGAGCGCGCTCAGGGTCGCCAGATCGAGATGGTCGTAATGATTATGCGAGACGAGCACGGCGTCGATGGGCGGCAGGTCGTCCAGCGCCACGCCCGGCGCGTTCACGCGTTTGGGCCCGGCGAAGGCGACCGGACTCGCGCGCTCCGACCAGACGGGATCGACGAGCAGGTTCACGCCATGGGTCTGGATGAGAAAGCTCGCATGGCCGACATAGGACACGCGCAGCCGCGCGCCCTCCACGCGGGCGGGCGGCGCGTCGCGCGCCGGCGAGGGGAATGAGTCCGGCCATGGCGCGCGCCCGTTCTCAAGGCGCCAGCGCAGGAGCTGCGTGAACGGCTTGTCCCGCGAGAAGCCTTCGATGCGAAAGCGCAAGCCGTCGAAATGCGCGCTGGGCGGCCCGTCGTAATAGGGGTTGCGGCTGGCGCGATAGCCCACGAAGCCCACGCCCGCCGCAAGGCTCGCGAGCGCAGGCGCGGCGAATGTCTTGAGGGCGCTGCGGCGGTTCATGGCGGTGAGATGTGGCGGCGCGTGGAGCGCGTCAAGGCGCGGGCCGCCGCGCCTTCGCGATCTCCGGCAGCAGCCGTTCGCGCAGGCTGCGTTCCGTGATCGGGCCCACATGTTTGTAGGCGATCACGCCGTCCCCGCGCACGACGAAGGTCTCCGGCACGCCATAGACGCCCCATTCGACGCCGGCGCGTCCGCCGCGATCCACGCCGATCATGTCATAGGGCGCGCCCAGATCGCGCAGGAAGCGCAGCGCATTGGCGGGATCGTCCTTGTAGGCGAGGCCGGCCAGGCGCAGGCCCGACGCTTTCAGGCTCTCGTCGGCGGCCAGCCGCATGAGAAAGGGATGTTCGTCGCGGCAGGGACCGCACCAGCTCGCGAAGACGTTGACGAGCGTCACCTCGCCCTTGCGCAGGTCGGCGTCGGAGAACGCGGGAACCTTGGCGCCCTCCAGCGGCGGCAGCGCGAAGACGGGCGCGGGCTTGCCCACGAGGGCGGAGGGCAGGCGCTGGGAATCGACGTCCAGCTGCACGTAGAACAAGGCGGCGAGCGCCAGAAAAGCTGCGAGCGGCAGAAGCGCGAGCAGCTTGCGCGGAGCAGGCGCAGGATTGGGCGCGTCGCCGTCGCGGGGCGCGCCGCTCACGCGGGCGTCTCCTCGTCGTCGTCCGGCAGGCGCGCGAGCGCGGCCTTCAACGCGCGATGGTCGATGAGGATCGCGAGCGCGGCCCCGCCAATGGCGAGAAGGCTGATCGCATAAGCGGCGAAGACGAACCAGGCGTGGGCGCTCATTCGGCGGCTCCCTGAGCGGCATGGGCGCGCGCCTCGCCCGCTTCGGCGGCGAGGATGGCGCGGCGGCGCAGGCGGCGGCGGAGAATTTCGTTGCGCGTCGCCATGAGATGCAGCGTGAGGAACAAGAGAGTCAGCGCCGTCGCCATCACGAGCAGCGGCCAGAGCATCGAGGCATGGATGGTCGGGCCGCCCATGCGGAAGACCGAGGCCGGCTGATGCAGCGTGTTCCACCAGTCGACGGAGAATTTCACGATGGGCAGGTTCACCGCGCCCACCAGCGTGAGGATGGCGGCGGCCCGGCCCGCGCGGACGGGCTCCTCGATCGCCCGCCACAGGGCGATGAGGCCCAGATACATGATGAAAAGAACGAGGACGGAGGTGAGCCGCGCGTCCCACACCCACCACGTCCCCCACATGGGCTTGCCCCAGAGCGAGCCGGTGGCCAGGCAGACGAAGGTGAAGGCGGCGCCGAGCGGGGCCGCGGCCTTTTGCGCGGCGTCCGCCAGCGGATGGCGCCAGACCAGCGTGCCAAGCGCGGCCGCCGACATCACGCCCCAGCAGAACAGGGCGAGCCAGGCGGCGGGCACATGCACATACATGATCCGCACCGTCTCGCCCTGCTGATAGTCTGCGGGCGCGACGAAAAAGGCGAGGGCGAGGCCCAGCGTCAGGAGAACGCCCGACAGGACGGCTCCCGCCGGAATGAGGAGCGCGGCGAGGCGCAGGAAATTGGCCGGGTTGGCGTAGCGCAGCATGGATCAGGGTCTATTGCGGGCGAGGCGGGAAAGCAATTGAAGCCGCTGCGGAGGCGCTTCGCCAGCTTTTTTCCTCCGCAGGTCTGCGGGGAGGGGGTCCCGATCTCCCTTGAGCTTTGCTTGCGACAGGCCGCCGGCGAGGCTTCCCTAACCCGCCCGTCGTTTGACTCGGGCCGGGCGCGCCCTTAAAAACCCTCAAACTCTCGTCAGAGACGTTCAGAGCCAAGCCCATCAGCCCCGGAGGCTGAAGGCCAACGCCCGGCAGCGCGATGCGCCCCCGGGCGCGAATTGCTTTGAACGCATCCGACGTCACAGGAGACAGCCATGTTCGAGGGCCTTTCCGAAAAGCTCTCCGGCATATTCGACGCGCTCACCCGCCGCGGCGCCCTTCGTGAGGAGGACGTGGCGACGGCTTTGCGCGAGGTGCGTCGCGCCCTACTCGAGGCGGATGTGGCGCTCGACGTGGTGCGCGCCTTCACCGACAAGGTGCGCGAGCGCGCCGTGGGCGCCCAGGTCGTCAAATCCGTGACGCCCGGCCAGATGGTCGTGAAGATCGTCAACGACGTGCTCGTGGAGACGCTGGGCTCCGACGCCGATCCGATCAATCTCGACGCCGCCCCGCCCGTCGCCATCATGGTCGTGGGCCTGCAGGGCGCGGGCAAGACGACGACGACCGCCAAGATCGCCAAGCGACTCGCCGAGCGCATGAAGCGCAAGGTGCTGATGGCCTCGCTCGACGTGAAGCGCCCCGCCGCGCAGGAGCAGCTCGCCGTGCTCGGCCGGCAGGTCGGCGTGGACACGCTGCCCATCGTCGCGGGCCAGACGCCGGTGCAGATCGCCCAGCGCGCCGAACAGGCCGCGCGCCTGCAGGGCTATGACGTCGTGCTGCTCGACACGGCCGGCCGCACGCATATCGACGAACCGCTGATGGCGGAGATGGCGGAGATCAAGGCCGCCGCGCGCCCGCATGAAATCCTGCTCGTCGCCGACAGCCTCACCGGCCAGGACGCGGTCAATCTCGCGAAGAATTTCGACGAGAGCGTCGGCATCACCGGCATCGTGCTCACGCGCACCGACGGCGACGGGCGCGGCGGCGCGGCGCTCTCCATGCGCGCGGTCACCGGCAAGCCGATCAAGCTCATCGGCACCGGCGAGAAGATCGACGATCTCGACGATTTCCATCCCGCCCGCATCGCCAATCGCATCCTCGGCATGGGCGACATCGTCGCGCTCGTCGAGAAGGCCGCGCAATCGATCGACGCCGAAAAGGCGCAGGCGATCGCCGAGCGGATGCGCAAGGGCAAGTTCGATCTCGACGATCTCGCCGAACAATTGGCGCAGGTGGAGAAGATCGGCGGGCTCGGCGGCATTCTCGGCATGTTGCCGGGCGTGGCGAAGATGAAGGACCAGATCGCGAAGGCCGGCGTCGACGACCGCATGATCAAGCGCCAGCGCGCGATGATCATGTCCATGACGCCGCAGGAGCGGCGCAGTCCCGACATTCTGAAAGCCTCGCGCAAGAAGCGCATCGCGGCGGGCTCGGGCACGAAGGTGGAAGATCTCAACCGCCTGCTCAAGCAGCATCGCCAGATGGCGGATATGATGAAGGCCATGGGCGGCGCCAAGCGCGGCGCCATGGGCAAGATGGCGCAGATGTTCGGCCTGGGCGGCGGGGGCGGCATGCCCAGCCCCGAGGAGATCGCGCAGATGCAGAAACAGATGGGCGCCGGCCTGCCGCCGAACATGCCCAATCTGCCCAGCCAGCCGCCCGCCGGACTCGGCGGCGCCAATCCATTCGCCAATCCTGCGGCGAAGCCCGGCTTGCCGGGCCTTGGAAAACCAGGCCTTCCCGGCCTTGGCGGATTCAACCCCTTCGGGGGGAAGAAGAAGTGAAGAACGTCACATCCCTCGCATGATCGCGAACACCTGAAAGGAAGAAAAGCATGTCCCTCAAGATTCGTCTCTCCCGCGGCGGCGCCAAAAAGCGTCCCTTCTATCGCGTCGTGATCGCCGATTCGCGCATGCCGCGCGACGGCCGCTTCATCGAGAAGATCGGCACGTTCGATCCGCTGAAGCCCAAGGACGACACGACACGCCTCGTGCTCGACGTGGAGAAGGCGAAGGCCTGGATCGCCAAGGGCGCCCAGCCGACCGACCGCGTGACGCGCCTGCTCGACATGCTGGGCGTGCTCAAGCGCGAAACCCGCAACAATCCGCAGAAGTCGCAGCCCAAGCGCAAGGCGCAGGAACGCGCCGCCGCTGCGGCCGCCGCCGCCGCCGCCGCTGCGCCCGCGGCTTCGGAATAATCCGCATGGGGTCTTCGCCGCGCATTCTGGTCGGACGCTTCGGCGCTCCCCATGGCGTGCGCGGCGAAGTGCGCGTGAAATCCTTCACGGGCGATCCTCTGGCGCTCGCCGCCTATGACGGGCTGAGCGACGCCAGCGGCGCGCGCGCCTTTCGCATCGAAAGCGCGCGGCTGGTGAAGGACGACATGCTCGTCGTGCGCATCGAAGGCGTGCGCGACCGCACGGCGGCGGAAGCGCTCGTCAATTGCGATCTCTATCTGCCGCGCGCGGCCTTGCCGCAGACGGAGGATGACGAATTCTACGTCGCCGACCTCATCGGGCTCGACGTGGTGAGCGCAGACGGCGCGCCTCTCGGGAGCGTGCGCGACGTGCTCAATTACGGCGCCGGCGACATTCTCGACGTCCTGCGCGCGGATGGCGCGAGCATGCTCGTGCCCTTCACGAAAGCCGCCGTTCCCCATGTGGACATGGCGGCGCGCCGCGTCACGGTGGATCCGCCGGTCGAGACCGAAGGCGAAGAGACGCCGGGCGCCTGAGCGCCGCCGCCGCCCGCATGACGCTCAAAAGAAAACGGCCGGGCGCGAACCCGGCCGTTTCCTTGTCGGGCGCCGGCGTCAGCCGACGACGAGTTTCACCACGAACAGGCCGGCGATGATCGGCACGGCGATTTTCATATCGCCCGCGCGTCCCGCCAGGATCTTGATCGCGGCGTAGCAGATGAAGCCGATTCCGATGCCATGGGCGATGGAGAAGGTGAGCGGCATGGTGATCGCCGTGACGATGGCGGGAACGAATTCCGTCACGTCGTCCCATTCAAGATCCTTCAGGCTCATCGACATAAGGCAGGCGACATAGAGCAGCGCCGGCGCGGTGGCGAAGGCGGGCACCGTGCCTGCGAGCGGCGCGAAGAAGATCGCCAGCAGGAAGCACAGCGCGACGACGACGGCGGTGAGGCCCGTGCGTCCGCCCGCGTCCACGCCCGCGGTGCTTTCGATATAGCTCGTGGTCGTGGACGTGCCGAGCGCCGCGCCCACGGAGGCGGAGGCGGAATCAACGATCAGCGCCTTGCCGATGCGCGGCAGCTTGCCCTCCTTGTCGAGAAAGCCGCCGCGATGGGCGACGCCGATCAGCGTTCCCGTATTGTCGAACAAATCGACGAACAGGAAGACGAAAATGATCGCCCACAGGCCGACGTCGAGCGCGCCCTTGAGGTCCATTTTCAGGAAGGTCGGCGCCATCGAGGGCGGCGCCGAGGCGATGCCCTTGAATTCGGTCAGGCCGAGGGGAATCGACACGAAGGTGATCGCCAGGATCGAGATGATGATCGCGCCCGGCACCTTGCGCGAGACGAGGGCGGCGATCAGCGCGAAGCCGAGCGCGGCGAGCAGAACGGGAAGGCTCTTCACGTCGCCCATCGTCACCAGCGTGGCGGGATGATCCACGACGATATTCGCGTTCTTCAGCGCGATGATGGCGAGGAACAGGCCGATGCCCGCGGCGATGCCCAGTTTCATCGAGATCGGAATCGCGTTCACGATCATCTCGCGCAGTTTCACCACCGAGATGAGCAGGAAGATGAGGCCCGAGATGAAGACCGCGCCCAGCGCGACTTCCCATGTGTAGCCCATGCCCTTCACGACGCCGAAGGTGAAATAGGCGTTGAGGCCCATGCCCGGCGCAAGCGCGATGGGATAATTCGCGTAAAGCCCCATGAAGGCGCTGCCGAAGGCCGCGGCCAGACAGGTCGCCATGAACACGGCGCCGAAATCCATCCCCGCGATCTGCAGGATCGAGGGATTGACGAAGACGATATAGGCCATCGTGAGGAAGGTCGTGACGCCGGCGATCACCTCGCGGCGCACGGTCGTGCCATTGGCCTGCAATTGGAAAAGTCGTTCCAGCATACGCGCCCCCAAACCTGCGACTTATGATTAACGAGGGCACATTCGCCCCTTCGTTTGGGGCCGGCAAGCCGCTTTTTCCGGCGATTCACGATTTGGAAGGGGCTGACGCTTATGGTTAACGCGCCGTCACCAGGGGGCGGCGGGGCGTCGCCAATGGCTTTCAAGCCATGTTCAAGCTTATGGAATGCTAGCCAAAATGGCGCTTGTAAATGTAAGCTTGAAACTTACGATTCGTCCGCTCTGGCGCCGTGTCGCGCCACAGGGAGTTTTCATGCGCGCGCATGGGGCCATTTCGGCGCAGGTTCCGGCTGGGCGTGTTCCGGCTGGGCTGCTTCTGGCGGGATTGGCTCTGGCGGCCTGCGCGCCCGCCCGGGCCGCGGACGCGCCGGCGGGCCCCTTCGGCGGGCTGGCCTCGCAGGCGCCCAAGGAAACGCGCGGCTTGCTGGACGAAGCGCGGCTGGGATTCTATGCGCATGATCCGATGAGCCCGGAGAAGGGCGCGGCCGACGTCAACGGCGAATTGGTCTTCGCGCCTTTCGGACCCGGCGCCGGCCCCTTCGGCGCGCTCACGCCGCGCCTGCATCTGGGCGGCACGCTGAGTTTGCGCGCGCGCACGAGCCTCGCCTATGCGGGCTTTCTATGGCGCCTGCCGCTGAACGATTCCTTCTTTCTCGAAGCCTCGCTTGGCGGGGCGCTGCATGACGGGCGGCTGACGAGCGCGCCCGGCCGCAACGCCATGGGCTGTCGCGGCGGCTTTCACGAATCGTTGTCGCTGGGCTATCGCTTCGCGCCTCGATGGAGCGTGCTCGCCACGATCGAACATGTCTCCAACGCCGGTCTGTGCGATCAGAATCGCGGGCTCACCAATGGCGGGCTGCGGCTGGCCTATTCCTTCTAGGCGCGTTCAGGCGAGCAGGGGCTTGAAGGCGGCGACCACGCTTTCATAGACCGGCCGTTTGAAGGGGATCACGAGATCGGGCGTGCGCTCCAGCGGCTCCCAGCGCCAGGCGTCGAATTCGGCCTTGTGCTTGCCGCCGTCGGGCGCGGCCACGTCGATCTCGCTGTCCTCGCCCTCGAAGCGCAAGGCGAACCATTTCTGCGTCTGTCCGCGATAGCGCCCGCCCCAGGCTTGCTGCGCGATGTCGGCGGGCAGGTCATAGGAGAGCCAGTCGGGGGCCTCCGCGATCAGCGCCGCGCTGGAGACGTTCGTCTCCTCGCGCAATTCGCGAAAGGCGGCCGCGCGCGGATCTTCGCCGGCGTCGATTCCCCCTTGCGGCATCTGCCATTCGAAGCCGGGCGCCACATGCTCCACGAGCGCCTTGTTCGCGCGGCGGCCCATGAAGACGAGTCCCTGCCGATTGACGAGCACGACGCCCACGCAGGGGCGATAGGGCGGTTGATGCGGATCTGCGGTCACTGTCGTCCTTTTCCGGCTGCGCGGGCAGCCTCGTTCACGGCGCCGCCCTTGCGCTCGCCGGACGCGGAATCGCGGCCAAAGCGCTCGCCGGCGCCAGCGCGACGCCGCGCGAGTCAAGCGCGCGGGCGAAGCGGGCGATCTTCTCCACCACCATCGGCAGCGCGGTGGCGGAGCCGGCGGCGGCGCCCTTGTCGCGGGCGATCCGCTCCAGACGGATGAGCGCGTCATCCACCGCTTCGAGACGGGCGTCAATCACCACGTCGGCGCGCAGGACCGGCGTCGAGGTCTCCGCGCCCAGCGACAAGGCGAGCGAGCGCGTCGAGCCGCCGTCGTCGAAATACATCAGGCCGCGATTGGCGATCTCGCTGAGCACCGGGCCGAAGGCCGCCGCATCGGCGGTGAATTTGCCGCCCAGATGCCCGCCGAGCCCCACATAGCCCGCGAAACGGCTCATGTGCCAATGCAGGCGCCCCAAAGTCTCGGCCGGCGGATCGGCGGCGCGCAGAAGATGGGGGCCGGGATTTTCGCTTTCGCCGCCAAAACCTTCGAACGGCGCCTGCAGGAGGATTTCGTGGCCGAGGCCGCGCGCCTGCGCTGTCTGGCGCGGCAGATCGGGGCCATAGGGCGCGAAGCCGAGCGTCACGGCGCGGGGCAGCAGGCCAAGCGCCTCCTGCGTCGCGGCGGGGTTGAGGCCCATGCCGCCGATCACGATGGCGAGTTTCGGCGCGCCGGGGCGCAGGCCGGCGGGCGTCATCATGGGGCGGGCGTAAACGTCCAGCGGCTTGGCGCCGTCGATCGCGATGCGCGGCAGCGGGCCATGCCGGCCCTTGTCGACGAGGCGGCGGTCGGGGGCGGGCGCAAGGCCCACCTCCACCTGCGCCTGCGGCACGGAGATGATCAACGCCTCGGGCGCGCCGCCGCCCTGGCGCACCACGCGCACGCCGCTGGCCTCCTCCACCGCCTCCGCGCTGCGGCGCATGCGCATGAGGCCGGACGGTTCGGGATCGGGC
>CAIXDD010000429.1 GCA_903918155.1 uncultured Hyphomicrobiales bacterium | reverse complement strand
GCGACGCGAGTCTCAAACTGCTCGACCTCGGCCGGAACGGCGATGCGCATGGACGGCTCCAGGCTGGAAAATGGACTCCAAGACTGGAGCGTGTCCCGGCTTACGAAAATTCGCAAGCCATAGATCAGCGTGACCGCGGCAAGGCGCCCCCCGGAGGGGCGCCCCTGCGGTCAAAGCAGGAAAAACGCCATGAAGACAAGGATGAGGACCGTCAGCACGGTGCCCCATTTCGCGAGGCCCACGAACAAGGCGTAGGTTTTCTCGTGCTCGGCGTAGTCCATGGCGGGGTGGCCGCCGGTCGCGTGATGTTCGGCCATGGGGAATCCTCTGCTCCGCTGCGAAAACGTCGGCAGGGATTTAGCCCAAACGCGCCGGGCGAGCAACGCCCGCCGCGCAGTTCCGCCTCAGCGCAAGCCCGCCTCAGCGCAAGCCCGCCTCAGCGCAAACCCGCCTCAGCGCAGTCCCGCGCGCGCGAGCGCCGCCTGCTGGCGCTCCGCCATGAGTTTGACGTCGAATCCCTCGCCCAGGGCCTCGTTGAACATGGCGCAGAAATTGAGCCGGGCGTCGAGCCGCAGGAACGCGCCGCCCAGGCCGATGGCGGCGCGGTCCATGAAGACGAATTCGCGCGGGATCGTCACCGGCCCCTTCTCCTTCAGACCGCGATGCACGCGCATGGCCTGTTCGCGCCCGTATTGGCCCGGCGACACGCCTTCCGCGATGGGGCGCACGCGATCGTCGAGCAAGGGGCCATAGATGAAGCGCGCCCATATGTTGAGCACATCCACGAGATCGCGCCGCAGATTGCGGAAGCCCCAGACTTCATAGGCGCGGGCGACGAGGTCTTCGTCGCCGTCGCGCAGGCCGCGATAGAGATCGATCACCCCTTGCACGAAGGCCGGCGGGAAAATGCGGATGCAGCCGTAATCGAGCAGATTGATGCCGGCGGGCGCGCCGCCTGCATCACGAAACACGGTGTAATTGCCCAGATGCGGATCGCCGTGGATGATGCCCAGCCGCACGAAAGGATGCCACCAGGCGCGGAACATCGCCTGCGCGATGGCGTTGCGCGCCTCCTGCCCGGCGTCCACGAAAGTCAGCAGCGGTTCGCCGTCGAGCCATTCCAGCGTCAGCAGCCGGCTCGTCGAAAGCTCCTCGCGCACTGCGGGAACGCGCACGTCGCCTTCGCCCAGAATGTCGCGATAGAGCGCGGCGTGGCGCGCCTCGCGCGCATAATCCAGTTCCTCGCGCACGCGGTCGCCGATCTCCTGCGCCATCTCGCGCGTGTCCACCGCGCCGTCCATGCGCCGGCGCAGCGCGAACAGAACGTCGAGCTGTTTGAGATCCGCCTCCACGGCGGATTTCATATCGGGATATTGCAGCTTGCAGGCCAGGCGCGCGCCGTCATGGGCGGTGGCGCGATGCACCTGCCCCAGCGAGGCCGCATGAGCAGGATGGGACTCGAAGGACGCGAATTTCGTGCGCCAGTCGGGCCCAAGCTCCGCCTGCATGCGCCGCGTCACGAAGGCCGCGCCCATGGGCGGCGCGTTGGATTGCAGGGTCTGCAATTTCTCGGCCCAGTCCTCCGGCAGCGCCTCGGGAATGGTCGCCATGAATTGCGCGACCTTCATCAGCGGGCCCTTCAGCCCGCCGAGCGCGGCCGTGAGCGCGGCCGCATTGGCGACGTCGCCGACGCCGCGTCCCGCAAGCCGCGCGCCGGCGGCCCGCGCCGCCACGCCGCCAAGACTTGCGCCCACGCGCGCATAGCGCGCCGCCCGCGCGCCGAACCGGTCGCCTTCCGCATCGCTCATGAACAGCCCCTTTGAGGTTTCATATAGGCGCGGGCGCGCGCGATTCCAGTCGCAGGCGGCGGCGGGGACGCTCAGGCCGCCGCGCGATTGTGGAGGCGGCGCTCCCATGCGAGCGCCTGGGCGACGATGCCGCGCAGGTCCGCATGGGCCGGGCGCCAGCCCAGCAAGGCGCGGATGCGCGCATTGTCGGCCACCACGCTCATGCAATCGCCCGGTCGGCGCGGGGCCAGACGCACGGGAAAATCCACGCCGGCGACGGATTTCACGACGTCGATCACTTCGAGCACCGAATAGCCCTGCCCATAGCCGCAATTGCACACGACGCTGTCTCCGCCCGCGCGCAGATAGGCGAGAGCGTCGCGGTGCGCGCGCACGAGATCGGTCACATGGATGAAATCGCGCACGCAGGATCCGTCGGGCGTGGGGTAATCGGTTCCGAACACGTCCATGCCGTCGCGAAAGCCCAGCGCCGCGCGCACCGCCGTCTTGATCAGATGCGTGGCGTTGGGCGTCGACTGGCCCGCGCGCCCCTTGGGATCGGCGCCCGCGACGTTGAAATAGCGCAAGGCCACATGGCGCATGGAGGTCGCGCGCGAGACGTCCTCCAGAATCCATTCCACCATCAGCTTGGAGCGGCCATAGGGCGACAGGGGCGACAAGGCGCTGTCCTCGCGCACGGGCGAGGCCTGCGGATCGCCATAGACCGCAGCCGTGGAGGAGAAGATGAAGCGCTCGACGCCGCATTCGGCCGCGCATCGCACGAGCGCAAGCGCCTTCGCCGTATTGTTCACGTAATAGGCGATGGGATCGGCCACCGAATCCGGCACCACGATCTTGGCGGCGAAATGAATGATCTCGCGCACGCCATATTCGCCGATGAGGCGGCGCACCAGCGCCTCGTCGCCGAAATCGCCCACCACGAGCGGCGCGCCCGCCGGCGCGGCCCAGCGGAAGCCGGTGGACAAATCATCCAGGACGACGACCTGTTCGCCGGCGTCCAGAAGTTCAAGGGTCATGTGGCTGCCGATATATCCGGCGCCGCCCGTAACGAGAACCGTCATGAAACGACCTTCCGTAAAAGCATCACGTTACGTTAATGTTCGTGTGCTATTGAACTTAGGCGGAAGTCGTGAAGTTTATGTTGCGGCGGCCCGCGCGCGCGCGCCCGTCCACGCGCGTGGACGACCCTCAAGATGGATATCTTCATGCAGAAGCGCATCCGCAAAGCCGTTTTCCCCGTCGCCGGCCTTGGCACCCGCGTGCTCCCCGCGACCAAATCCATTCCCAAGGAAATGCTCACCGTGGTCGACCGGCCGGTGCTGCAACATTGCGTCGACGAGGCGCGCGAAGCCGGCATCGAACATTTCGTCTTCGTCACCGGGCGCAACAAGCAGGTCATCGAAGATCATTTCGACATGGCCTATGAACTCGAAGACACGCTGCAGAGACGCGGCAAGAAAAAAGAATATGATGCGCTGATGGCCGACCTGCCGGCCGCCGGCGCGACGAGCTTCACGCGCCAGCAGGCGCCTCTGGGGCTGGGCCATGCGGTGTGGTGCGCGCGCGACATCATCGGCGACGAGCCCTTCGCCGTCCTGCTGCCCGACATGATCACCTTGCCCGGCGCGCGCGGCGCCCGCTGCCTCGCCCAATGCATCGAGGCCCATGAGCGCCACGGCGGCAATGTGATCGCGGTGGAGGAAGTCGCCCCGCAGGACACGCATATGTATGGCGTCGTCTCGGTGGGGCAGGATTTCGGCCACACGTTCGAAATCTCCGGCATGGTCGAAAAGCCGCCGCAGGGCTCGGTGCCCTCGAACTTCATCATCTCGGGCCGGTATGTGCTGGAGCCGCAGATCTTCGACGTTCTCGCCAATGTCGAGAAGGGCGCGGGCGGCGAGATTCAGCTCACCGACGGCATGAAGAAACTGCAGGAGACGCGCGGCTTCTACGGCGTGCGCTTCGACGGCAAGACCTATGACACCGGCTCGAAAGTCGGCTTCCTGGCCGCCAATGTCGCCTTTGCGATGGCGCGCGAGGACATTCGTCCGGGCTTCCTCGCGGAGCTGAAGAAGATCGTCGGCTGACCGCAAGGCGCGTCGAACGCGCGCCGCGAGGCTTCAGGCGCCGGGCTCCTCGCCCGGCGCTTTTTTATTGGGCGGCTTGCGCGCAGGCGACCCGCGCCTGCCGGGCTTGAGCGGCCTCCCGTCGGGGTCGGGCGCATGCGCGCGGTCGGGAAAGGTCGCCTCCTCGCCCTGATCGACGAGCGTGGGAAACTCGCCCGCATTGCGCGCCGCCTCCAGAGGCTCGACAGGCTCCGTGGTCGGATTGTCGGCGTATTCTTCCGTAGGATTGGGTTTGAGCGCGTCGCGGAAACTGTCTTCGATCGCGACCATTTCGCGCGCCATATCCCAATGCGTCTTGTCGCGCCCGTGGGGACGTCCCTCCTCCTCCCACAGGCGATAGGCGCGCTCGCGGATGCGGCGCTCGTGAGCGGAGGACGCCGGATGGGATTTCGTCTGGTTCATGCGCGCCTCACGTCTTCGGCGTGGGGCGAATGCGGCGAAGGCCCTGCGGTTCCCCGTCGGCGCGGGGGCGTCGGGCGCGCGGCGCATGGTCAATCAATCGATAACGAATTTGCCTTATTTTTCGTGACGTTCCGCCAGGGGCCCGCGTTTTGGGCCCCGTGGAGCGCGTTCCGCGTCCGTGGAGTCCAAGAATGCGTGGCAAACCGATCCCGCCTGATCCGGCCCTGCAATTGCGGCCGATCTCCTGGTCGCGCCCCGGCCTGAGCCGCGCCCAGACCCTGCGAACCCTGTTCGTGATCGGCGCCTTCGGCCTGGTGGCGAGCCTGGCCGCAGGCTCCCGCCCGGCTCGCGCGGAGCCGCAGCCGCGCGCGGCGCAGGCCCGCCCCGCCGCCCCGCAGGCGGAAGCCTTCCAGACCTTTCTCGCCGGCCTGTGGCCGGAGGCGCGGGAGCGCGGCATCTCCCGCAAGACGTTCGACGAGGCGACCGCCGGCCTCACCCTCGACCCCGCGCTCGCCAAGCCGGTCAAGCAGGCGGAATTCGTCAAGCCGATCTGGAGCTATGTCGCAGGCGCGGTGACCGACAGACGCATCGAGGAAGGGCGCGACAAGGCGCGCGCCCTCGGCCCCGCCCTTGCGGACATCGAGCGCCGCTACGGCGTCGATCCTTACGTCGTGCTGGCGATCTGGGGCATGGAGACGAGCTATGGCGGCTTCACGGGCGCGAAGGACGTGCTGCGCTGCCTCGCCACCCTCGCCTTCGCCAGCGAACGGAAGGATTTCTTCCGCAACGAATTAGTCACGGCCCTGCAGATTTTGCAGGAGGGCCATGTGACGCGCGCGCAATTGACCGGCTCCTGGGCCGGCGCCATGGGCCACACGCAATTCATGCCGTCGAGCTTCGTGAAATTCGCGGTGGATTACGACGGCGACCGCCGCAAGAACATCTGGAGCGATCCCGTCGAGGCGCTCGCCTCCACGGCCAATTACCTGGCCGAACACGGATGGCGGCGCGGGCTGACATGGGGCTATGAAGTCATTCTGCCGCAAGGCTTCGACGTCTCTCCGCATGATCCGCGCACGCCGCGCCCCTTCGCCCAATGGGCAAGCGCTGGCCTGCGCCGCGCGGACGGCGAGCCCCTGCCCAGAGGCGGCGAGGGCGCGCTCTATCTGCCGGCGGGCCATCGGGGACCCGCCTTTCTGGTGACCGAGAATTTCCGCGCGATCCGCGCCTATAACAATTCGCAGGCCTATATGCTGGGCGTAGCCTTGCTGAGCGACCGCATCGCCGGCGCGGGCCCGCTGGCGGGACGCTGGCCCGTGCAGGACAAGCCCCTCTCCACGGCCCAGGCGCTCGACCTGCAAAAACAATTGCAGCGCCTTGGCTATCCTGTCGGCAAGCTGGACGGGCGCATCGGCGAGCAGGCGCAAAGCGCGATCCGCTCCTTCCAGCAGCGCGCGGGATTGGCGGCCGACGGCTACGCCGATCACGCCTTGCTCGAGCAGATGAAAAAGGCGCGCTGACGCGCTATCCTTTCCTGATGAGCCGTCGATCGTCGCGATCCGTTGCGCCTTTCGATCCGCCGCGCGCGCAGCGCTGCGGCGTCGTCGCGCGCGCCTGTCTCCTCGCGCTCACCGGCGCGCTC
>CAIXDD010000428.1 GCA_903918155.1 uncultured Hyphomicrobiales bacterium | reverse complement strand
CGGCGCGCGCGCGCCGACCGGGGCCGGCGCCGGCTCCGTCACAAGCCGCCAGGCGGCGAACAGGATGACGCCTGCGGCCAGAACGCCGACGCCGACGAGGACGGAAAGGGACCGGAGCTGCATCATTGCGCGGAAACCAATCATTGTTCTGCAACAATTTACCGCTTTGCTCGAGCAAAGGCGAATCGACATGGAACCGGAAGCGCCGCAGAACGCTTCTTCCCTTCCGACCACTTGGGCGAAAGCTGGACATGAACATGATCAGGAAAGTGTGCGTCTATTGCGGATCCTCGCCGGGCTCAGACCCGATTTTCGAAGCGGCGGCCGTTGCGTTAGGCCTGCAATTCGCCCGCGAAGGCGTCGGCCTCGTCTATGGCGGGGGCGGCAACGGCCTCATGGGGACGCTGGCGCGCACGGTCTACCAGAACGGCGGCCACGTCACCGGGATCATCCCGGACTTCCTGCAGAACCGCGAGCGCAAATATGACGAGGCGCAGGAGGTCCATGTCGTGCCCGACATGCACACGCGCAAGCGGATGATGTTCGAAAAGGCCGACGCCATCGTCGCCCTGCCCGGCGGCATCGGCACGCTGGAGGAATTGGTCGAACAGCTCACCTGGGTCCAGCTCGACCGGCATGACAAGCCCGTGCTCATCGCCGACGTCGCGGGCTTCTGGCGCCCGTTGCTCGATCTCTTCGCCCATATGCGCAACAACGGATTCATCCGCAGCGATCTCGAAGTGCGCTATCTCGTGGCCGAGCGCATCGACGATGTCGTGCCCATGTTGCGCAAGGCCCATGCGCATGCGCAAGCCAAGGCGCGCGCCCATGGGGCCGAACTGGAGACGGCCCACGATCCGCGCCTGTGACGGGCGCGGGCGGGCGGGCGGCTCAGGCGCCCGCCTTGTAGAGCTTGTATTCGATGGAATCGATCAGCGCCTGAAACGAGGCGTCGACCACATTGGCCGACACGCCGACCGTGGACCAGCGCGCGCCGGTTGAATCCCCAAACTCGATCAGCACGCGCGTCACCGCGTCGGTGCCGCCCTGGAACACGCGCACGCGGTAATCGAGCAGCTCCAGATCCTCGATGAAGCGCTGATAGCGGCCGAGATCCTTGCGCAAGGCGAGATCGAGCGCATTGACCGGCCCATTGCCTTCGGCGGCGGAGATCAGAACCTCCTCGCCGACTTTCACCTTCACGATCGCTTCCGACACGGTGACGAGATCGCCCAGCGCATTGTGGCGACGCTCCACATTGACGCTGAACCGCTCCACCTCGAAATAAGTCGCCGCCTCGCCCAGAATGCGCCGCGCCAGCAGCTCGAACGACGCGTCCGCGCCCTCATAGGCGTAGCCCAGCGCCTCGCGCTCCTTCACCTGTTCGAGCAGGCGGTTGACGCGCGGATCGTCCTTCGCGACCGCGACGCCCAGACGCTCCAGCTCCGAAAGAATGTTGGAGCGGCCCGCCTGATCGGAGACGAGAACCTTGCGCGCATTGCCCACCGCCTCCGGCGGCACATGCTCATAGGTGCGCGGATCCTTCAGCACGGCGGAGGCGTGAATCCCCGCCTTGGTGGCGAAGGCGCTGTCGCCGACATAGGGCGCATGGCGATTGGGCCGCCGGTTGAGCAATTCATCCAGCGTCGCGCTGATCTTTTTCAGCCGCTTGAGCTGATCGAGGCTGACGCCGATCTCGAATCGGCTGGCGTATTCGTCCTTCAGCAGAAGCGTGGGGATGATCGAGCACAGATTGGCGTTGCCGCAGCGCTCGCCCAATCCGTTCAGCGTGCCCTGAATATGGCGCACGCCCGCGCGCACCGCCGCAAACGTATTGGCGACGGCGTTTTCGGTGTCGTTATGCGTATGGATGCCCAGATGCGAACCCGGAACGATCTTCCCGACGCTGCGCACGATCTCCTCGATCTCGCTCGGCAGCGCGCCGCCGTTCGTGTCGCACAGCACGATCCAGCG
>CAIXDD010000427.1 GCA_903918155.1 uncultured Hyphomicrobiales bacterium | reverse complement strand
TTTCGTCATCGTGGGGCCGCGGAGCGATCCCGCGAACGTCGCCGGGTCGCGCGATGCGGGCGCGGCGCTGCGCGCCATCGCGGCGGCGGGCGCGCCCTTCGTGTCGCGCGGCGACCGCTCCGGCACGCATCTGGCGGAGCTGGCTTTATGGGCGGCCGCAGGCCTCGACCCGACGACGCGCCGCGGCGTTTGGTATCGCGAGATCGGCCAGGGCATGGGGGCCGCGCTCAACATCGCAGGCGGCCTCGACGCCTATACGCTCACTGATCGCGGCACATGGGCCTCGTTCCGCAATCGCGGCGCGCTGACCCTGCTTTCGGAAGGCGACCGCGCGCTGTTCAACCAATATGGCGTGATCCTCGTGAACCCGGCCAGACATCCCCATGTGCGCGCGCAGGAGGGGCAGGCCTTCATCGACTGGCTCACCGGCCCCAAGGGGCAGAAGGCCATCGCCGATTACAAGATCGACGGCCAGCGGATCTTCTTCCCCAATGCGGACGATCCCGGCGCCTGACGCGCGGTCAAGACCGAGCCTGCGCGTTGCCAAGGCCGCCGGCGGCTGCAAAGATCGCCGCGCTCGCCGCCCATGGCGGGCGGCCGTCGCAAGACGATCGCCAAAACGGATCGAACCGGATCGATGCGCGCCTTTGGACCCGCTTTCCTCGCCCTTCTCGTCTGCTGCCTGCCGGCGGCGGGCGCGTTCGACCGCGTGGAGATGACCTGCAGAAATGAGCAGGGCACCTATCGCGCCGCCTATGAAATCGCGCAGAAGAAATTCGTCTTCACCAATCCGCGCATGAGCAATGACGCGCGCGTGCAGCAGGCGCGCGCCGACGACGACGGCGTGCTCGTGTGGGCGAGCGTGCCCGCCTTCGGCGGCGAACGCGATCTCCTCGCGCAGTTCGGCCGCGAAAAATGGATCAAATATTTCTACCGCAACGGCTCCGTCGTCACCGATTCGTGCAAATGACGCGCGCGGCGCGACGCAGCGCCCTTGCGCCGCGCCAGCCAAAGCGCCGCCGTTGGCGCTGATGTTTTCATGAGCGCGCGGGCGCGCAACGGCAGCGCCGCAGCTTGCCCTGCGCAAGACTCTCTGCGAGGCTTCGCGCCAGCCGCGATGACGCCCGAGCCATCAAAAAGCCTTGAACCATGCGCAGATTCGCCCGGCTGCTCTAAGGTTCGCGCCAAAGGTAGGCGCCAAAGTTAAGCGCCAAAGGTTAGCGCCATGAAATCCTCGCCATGAAACCCTCGCCATGAAACGCACCCTGCTCACCGACGATGAAATGCGGGCGTTGCTGGCTGCGGATCTTGAGCCGCAGGCGGATCGTCGCGATTTCTGGTTCACGCTGCGCACGGCTTTCGTCTTCTGCTACGTCGTTGGCGCGCTGGGCGCGCTGATCCTGTTTCCCGACGCGGTGCTCGACCGGTTCGACCTGCCGGCGGAGCTTTACGTCTTCGTGAAGACGCATTACGTGCCCGCGCGGATCTTCGTGGCCTGCATCGCCACCGCCGCCTATTTGTGGTCCTGGTTCCGCGGCTTCTATTTCTCCTATGTGGCGCTCGCCGCCACGCTCATCGCCGCCGCCAATGTCGTGAACGATTATTCGACCATCTATGTCTTCGTGAAGCCGGAGGCGGAGCGGATGGTGATGGCCTTCCTCGCCCTGCGGCTGTTCGTGACCGGCCTGCTCGCGGCCAATTTCTTCGCCGCCCGCCACGACCGGAGCTGAGGCCCCGGCGCGATCGGCCCGCCCCGCGCCGGCCTCCCGCCCACGCCCCGCCGCCATCCCGCGCTTGATCGCGCGCGCGCTCTGCGCGATACCGGATGAAAGCCGCCGGACAAGGCGGCGCCAAAGGCGGAGGATGACATGAACATCGCGGCGAAAACCCCCGCGCAGGGCGCAGGGACGCCGGAGAACGGCGGACTCGAGAACGGCGCGCTGGGGAACGGCCAATATGACGTGGGCGGTGTGGTTCTGGGCCGCCCCTTCAAGATCCGCCGCCTCGGCCATTTCGGCTTCAGCGCGAAAAACCTCGCCGCCTGTCTGGAATTCTACACCAAGGACATCGGCTTCAAGATCACCGATCCGATGAACTTCGCCGCCAATCCCGCCAATCGGGACAAATTCGCCGGCATCGAGGACACGCATCAATATTTCATGCGCCACGGCACCGACCACCATTCCTTCGTTCTGGCGGACCGGCGCATCATCGACATCAATTACGCCGACAAGCCGCACAAGCCGCGCCATTCGGTCAACCAGATGACCTGGCAGGTGGGCAGCCTGCGCGAAGTGGTGAACGCCATCGCCTATTTCGAAAACACCGGCACGCCCATCAATCGCGCCGGCCGCGACATGCCGGGCTCCAATTGGCACGTCTATCCTTTCGATCCGGAATTCCACCGCAACGAGCTTTATTACGGCATCGAGCAGATCGGCTGGAACGGCAAAGCGAAGCCGAAGGAGCTTTACGCGCGCGGCTTCCACCATGCGCCCGACCTGCCGCAAATCTCCGAGGAGGAGGAGATCGCCCGCGCCGAGGCCGCCGGCGTGGACATGAGCTCCGGCTTTCGCCAGCGCGAGGACATGCCCGAGACCTATGACGTGGACGGCGTGCTGCTCGCGCGGCCCTTCAAGGTCGTGAAGATCGGGCCCGTGGGCCTCTATGTGGACGATGTGGACGCGGTGAGCCGCTTCTATGAAGAGGTGATGGGTTTCTCCTTCACCCGCGAATCGACCATTCAGGGCGCGCGCTGCCGCTTCCTGCGCTGCAACACCGAGCATCATTCGCTGGCGATCTGCGACAAGAGCCTGCGCGCCAGGCTCGGCGCGGCGGAAGACACGACCTGCATGAGCTTCGGCCTGCAGCTCGCCAATTACCGCCAGCTGCGCGACGCGGTGGACTTCCTCACCTCGCGCGGGCGCCGGATCGTCGACATGCCCGGCGACTTGTTCCCCGGCATGGATTACGCCGCCTGCGTGGAGGATCCCGACGGCGTGCGCGTGATCCTCTATTGCTACATGGAGCAGGTGACCGCGCGCTCCATCGCCGCGCAACCCGCCGTCGTCGCCAATACGCAGCCCGCCACATGGCCGCAGCGCATCGCCCCGCGCGAAGACGTCTATGACGGCGAGGCCTATCTCGGCCCATGGGGCTGAACGCGCGCGCCGCGCGCACGCATCCGCACGACGACAAGGGGGCCCTGCGGCCCCCTTTTTCTTTGGGGCGGGGGGAGGGCGAAACCATCATCCGTGAATGGTGCTGCGAGAGAGGATTGAACTCTCGACCTCTCCATTACCAATGGAGTGCTCTACCACTGAGCTAATCGCCCGGAAGCCGGTGAGCAC
>CAIXDD010000426.1 GCA_903918155.1 uncultured Hyphomicrobiales bacterium | reverse complement strand
CTCGCTTCCGCCCTCGCCCGGGCCGGCGCGCGCGCGCCTGCATGCGGCGTTGAGCGCGGCCTGCGGCGCAGCCGGCGGCGCGCTCGGGCTCACCCCAGCCGGGCTGGGCGCGCTGGCCGTGGAGCTGCCGGTCTCCACGCTCGTCATCCTGCGCGCCATCGCGGATGTCGCGCGCGCGGAAGGCGAAGATCCGCAGGCGGAGGCGACCGCCATGGCCTGTCTTGAAGTTTTCGCGCTCGGCGGCCGCAGCGATACCGACAACGAGATGGACTCCGCCTATTTCGCGCTGCGCGGCCTGCTCGCCAAAGCCATGCGCGACTCCGCGCGCCACCTCGCGGCCCATGGGCTGGCGCGTGAGGGCGCGCCCGCGCTCCTGCGTCTGGCCGGACTCATCGCGCCCCGTTTCGGCGCCCATGTCGCCCGAAAAGTCGCAGCGCAAAGCCTGCCGCTGATCGGCGCGCTGGGCGGGGCGGCGATCAATTACGCCTTCGCCCGCCATTTCGAAGATCTCGCGCGCGGACATTTCACCGTGCGCCGGCTCGAGCGCGCCTATGGCGCCCAGCCTGTCGCGCAGGCCTATGCGCGGCTCGCCGCCGCCGCGAGGGCGCGCTGAAATTCGCTTTTGCGCTTTTTCGAAGCCGCGCTAGGCTCCCCCGCCCGCCGCAGAGCGGAAGCAGGAAGAGGAAATTCGCCCGATGTCCAACCAGACGCAAATGCGCCTGACGTCAAGACGCGCGTTCATCGCCGCCGGCGCGCTCGCCGGCGCCATGACGGCGCTCGCGCCCGCCCCATCGCGCGCGCAACAGGCCAATTGGCCGACGCAGAGCGTGAAATTCGTCGTTCCGGCGCCCGCCGGCTCCACCACGGACGCGCTCGCGCGCATGATCGCCGAGCAGCTCGGCAAGAAATGGAAAAGCGCGACGGTTGTGGAGAATATCGCCGGCGCGGGCATGAACATCGGCGCGCGCGCGGTCGCGCGCGCGGCGCCCGACGGGCACACGCTGTTCGTCTCGCCGCCCTCGCCGCTCTCCTTCAACCACCTGCTCTACAAGGATCTCGGCTATGATCCGGCGCAATTCGCCCCGATCACCCTGCTCGCGACGATCCCCAATGCGCTGGTGGTGCGCAAGACCCTGCCGGTCAATGATCTGAAAGAGCTGATCGCCTACGCCAAGGCCAATCCCGGCAAGCTCACCTATGGATCGGGCGGCGTGGGCACCACGCCCCATCTTTCCGCCGCCCAGCTGGAGGCGCGCGCCGGCCTCAAGCTCGTGCATGTGCCCTATCGCGGCTCGCAGCCCGCCATGACCGATCTCGTCGCCGGCCATATCGACATGTTCATCGACACTTTGTCGGCGACCGTGCCGCTGGCGCGCGGGGGCGAGCTGAAACTGATCGCGGTGGCCGATTCCAAGCGCACGCCCGCCTATCCCGAAGCCCCGACGCTGGAGGAAGCCGGCCTGCCCGGCTTCAAGTCGATCACCTGGTTCGGCCTCGCCGCGCCTCCGGGCACGCCCGCCGCCCTCGCCGCGCGCATCCACCGCGACGCGGCCGAGGTGCTCAAGAGCCCCGAGGCGGCGGATTTCCTGCGCCGCACCTCGCTGGTCGCCGGCGGCCAGAGCCCCGAGGAGACGGCGAAATTCTTCGCAGCCGAGGCCGCGCTCTGGGGACAGGTGATCACCGAGGCCAAGCTCGAGCCGCAATGAGGCGCACGCGGACGATATGGGCGCTCTCGGTCCCTGAGGGCGCCCGAAGCTTCGGCGATGGGGATGATTTTGAGGCCTCGCCCGGAATCGAACCGGGGTGCAAGGATTTGCAGTCCTCTGCGTAACCACTCCGCCACGAGGCCTTCGTGACGTCACCCAACCGGTACCCGGCCGCGATGCGCCCGGACCTGATAGCAGCTTGTCGTCGCCTGTCGCAACCGTCTTTCCGG
>CAIXDD010000425.1 GCA_903918155.1 uncultured Hyphomicrobiales bacterium | reverse complement strand
CGCGGCGATCTCCTGGCCGCGCGCCACGTCGGGGCGGGCGAGCCTGCGCAGCAGATCGGGCGTCCACGCCACTTGCGAGACGGGCGCCGCCTGTCCGCGCGACACGCTCTGCGGATAGGCGGGAGAGCCTGCGGCCACGCCGAGCGCGCGACAGATCGCCGTGAAAGGATCAAGCCCCGCGCGCCACCCCTGCATGACGGGCACGATCACGAAGCCGCTGAGGCCGCCAAGGCCCAGCACGCCGATGACGATGGCGCTCGCCCACAGGCGCCAGGGCCTGTCGATGTCGCGCGCGGCGCGGTCGTGATCGGCGGCGCTCATCGTCTCTCCTCAGGGCGGTGCGCCATCGACGCGATGCACGAGCGCGGAGGGCGGCGGGGATATGAAGAATTGCGCGAGCGGATAGCCATAGGCCGCCAGCATGAGGACTGCGACGAGCGCGTTCCACATGCCGAATCCGTTGAGCGCCGCCGGGATGCGGCGAGGCTCATGCACGGCCTGCGCGAAAGCGAAAGGCGCAAGAGGACGGGCGGGCGCGGGCGCATGGCGAAAGCTCCACAGGTTCCATGCGAACAGAAGCGCGCTGGCCAGCAGCACGGCGCCGCCCAGAACGGAGACGAGCACCCATGGCGCCCAGGCGGCGATGATCGGATTGGAATAATCGAATTGCGCGACGCGACGCCATTGACCGAGCAGGCCGAGATAATGCCACGGCAGCGTCATGGTCATCATGCCGATGAACCAGAGCCACAATTGCGCGCGCTGAAGGCGCAGCGAAGGCGCGGGCCGGCCCACAAGATGCGGCCAGACGTCATAGGCGATGGCGAAATACATGATGACGACCGTTCCGCCGAAAATGAGATGGAAATGCGCCGTCACCCATGACGTGTTGTGCACCATGGCGTTCATACCGTAGCTCATATTGACGAGCCCGCCGCCGCCGCCGAAAAACAGCATGAAAAAGGCGAGCCCCGTGGCGAGAACCATCGGCTCGCGCCATGGCAAGGCGACGATCCATCCCAACAGGCCACGCCCGCCGCGCATGCGCCCCGCGAGCTCGAACGAGGCGGCGATGGTGAAGACCGTGAGCAGCGTGGGCACGGCGACGAGCACGGTGAGCGTCATTTGCAGGAATTTGAATCCGGTCGAATGTTCGGGATCCATGAAGAGGTGGTGCATGCCCACCGGCAGGCTGTAGAGCAGGAAGAGAACGAAGGAGACGCGCCCCATCGTGTCGCTGTAAAGCCGGCCGCCCGCCGCGCGCGGCGCCATGGCGTAGAACGCGATATAGGCCGGAAACAGCCAGAAATAGACGATGGCGTGCAATGTCCATGAAAAGAGCGTGCGGCTGAGACCGACGTCGATGGTCTCGACAAGGCCGAGCGCGGCGGGAATGACCTGAAAGACGAGTTCCGCGCTGACGCCCGCCGTCGTCCAGACCCACATGATGGCGTTGGCGACGGTGGCGAACATGGCGAGCGGCACGGCTTGGCCGGGATTCGCGCGTTTCCAGCCGCGCATCGCGAGGATCATCACAGCGCACCAGATCCACGAAGCGGCGACGACGAGGACGAGGCCGAGATAAAACCATACGCTGGCGGTGAGCGGCGGGTAGAACGTATAGAGCACGGAGGCGCGCCCGAGCGCCACAGGCGCCATGGCCATGGCGACACCGAGAAGGCCGAGCCAAAATCCCGCCCATGCGAGCCGCAGGCCCGGCAAGGGACGCGCAAGCGCGCGATCTGCAGTGAAATAGCCAAAGCCCATGATGAAGAAGGTCGTCAGCACATAGGCCATGGCCGCGCCATGCGCGGTGACGGATTGAAAATAGGTCGACGGCGTGAAGCCCGGCGCCGGCCATGGCGAGCGCGCGAGCATTTGCCACAGGCCGAGCGCGCAGGCGAGGACGAAGGCCGCGAAGGCGAGCTGCAGATGCGCGAGCGCAAGCCGGTCAACGCTTCTCACAAGCCGCCCTCCCCTGCGCATCGGGCTTGAAGCGCTCCGCGGGAACCACCTGCACCACGGCCCACATCTGGCTGTGGCCGATCCCGCAATATTCGTGACAGGGCATCAGGAGGTCGCCGGTCGTGCGGAAGGTCGCGCGCACCTGACTCACATAGCCGGGCACGATCATCGTGTTCACGTTCGTGCCGGTGACGAGCACGCCGTGGATGACGTCCGGGCTTGTCAGCCGCATCGTCACGGGGCGGTCGGCGGGCACGAGCACGCAGGAGGGCGCGAAGGCGAATTGCGTCGCCACGATGCGCGTCACCACCTCTCCATCAGCCTCGACGCGCGTGCCCAGATTGCTTTCGGTGAATTCGTCGGACAGATGCAGCGCGGCTGGGTCGATCGTTTCGAAATTGCTCGGCGGATTGATGAGATGCGCCAGGCTCGCCCAAAGGATGGCGAGCGAGACGACGCCCGCGGCCGCGCCGACCGCCAGCGTCCATTGCAATTCCGTGCGCAGGATGTCCCGTTCGCTTTTCACCGCGCTTCAGCCCACGCCGCCGCGCGGCAGGAAGACGAAGACGTAAATTGCGAACCAGCACATCAGAAGCAGCGCCACAGCCGCGCCCGAGAGCGCGAAAGCGCCCCGCGGGGTTTCGCGCAAGGCGTCGGCGAGGCGCGCCTCCTCCCATCGCTCAGGCGAGGGAACGGGCTTGGGAACGGCGTTGGGAACGGAGTCGGGAACGGGCGTGGTCATGGGCCCTCCGTTGCGAGCCGCCCGCCGGTTCGGCGAGGCTCCGGCTTACGCGGGCCCAACCTTGCGCCCGGCGGAAAGTTCCTGCGCCGCAAGCTTGCGCGCCGGCGCCCTTGCGCTTTGCCGCGCGGCGCGCAAGATCGCGCCTGCAAGAGAATCCAGAGGGAGATGCGGCGATGACGAAGTCCTTGGTGCGGTTTGCTGCGGCGGCCTGTGCGGCGACGGCGGCGTGGACGCCGGCGGCCGGTCTGGCGCAGGGCTCGACCCAGCCGCCCAAGGAGCTGAACATCGTCGTGGGCTTTGGCGCAGGCGGCGTCTATCACAATATGTCGATGCTTCTGTCGCGCCATATGGGCCGCAAGATGCCGGGCAATCCCACGGCCGTCGTCAAGGTCATGCCGGGCGCGGGCAGCATTCTGGCGGCGAATTACCTCTTCAACGTGGCGCCGAGCGACGGCTCCACGATCGCCGCCATCGGCGGCGGGCTCATTCTCGAGCCCATGTTCCGCAATCCTGAGGCCAAATACGATCCCGCGAAATTCCACTGGATCGGCACGTCCTCGTCCGAGACCTACACATGCGTCGCCATGAAGACGAAGGGCGTCTCGCGCATCCAGCAGGCCATCGACACGCCGCTGGCGGCCGGCTCGACGGGGCGCGGTTCGCGCACCTTCACCTATGCGCAGGCGCTCAACGATCTCATCGGCACGAAGATCAAGGTCATCACCGGCTATCGCGGCCTGCCCGACATTCACCTCGCCATGGAGCGCAACGAACTCGACGCCGTCTGCGGCTGGGGCTACAGCTCCATCGCCAGCCAGAAGCCCGATTGGGTGAAGGACGACCGCATCAACATCCTGCTGCAATTCGGCTTGCGCAAGAACCCGGCCATTCCCGACGTGCCGCTCATTCTCGACGTGCTCGAGAAGGAAGAGGACAAGGCCGCGATGCGTCTGCTCGTGCTCGATTCCCTCATCGCCTGGCCTGTCGTCGCCCCGCCCGGCGTCTCGAAGGAAAATGTCGCGCTGCTGCGCCGCGCCTATAACGAAGCCTTGGCGGATCCTGCGCTGCAGGCGGAAGCCAAACAGGTGCAGATCGCCATCGATCCGGTGCGCGGCGAGGATCTCGAACGCGCCATCGCCGACGCGCTTAAGACGCCGCCGGCGGTCGTGGAGCGCGCGCGCAAACTGTCCGGTCTCGACTGACGCGACGGCCTGCAAAGGCGCAGTCCGGAACCGCAACGCGCGCTGCGACTTTCCCTGCATCGCGCCTCCGCAAGAGGCGTAGAGAAAGGGAGTTCAGCATGCGCAAACATCTCATCAGCAGCGTCGCGGCCGCTGCGCTGGCGGCAGGCGTCAGCGTCGCGCTGGCGCAATCGCCCAACCCGCCCGGCACTCCGTCGGGCCCCGGCGGGGAACGCTCCACCGGCCAGGCCCCCGGCACGACGCAGGCGCCCGGCCTGCAGGATCGCGGCGCCAAGCCGCCCGGCGAGGGCGCGGGCAGCGAGCGCGCGCAGGAGCGACGCGGGGAATCCAGTTCTCCGCAAGCGACCGGCACGGTCGGCGGCGCCGGCGCGCGCGTGAACGTCACCAACGACCAGCAGAGCAAGCTCACCAATGTCGTGAAGAAGGTGAGCATCCGCGAAGTCAGCAACGTCAATGCGACGATCGCGGTGGGCTCGGTCCTGCCGGCGAGCGTGGAGCTTGTCTCAGTGCCCGCGGAGATCATCGAAGTCGTGCCGATGTTCAGCTCCTACCGCGCCATTCGCGTGGGCGGCCGCATCCTGATCGTCGAGCCTGGCACGCGGCGCATCGTCTATATCATCAACGCATAGGCGCAGCGTTGCAGCGGGAGGAGCGGCGGGTCGCCGCTCCTCTCATCGCGCGGGCGTCGCGGCGGTGACCTCGGCGGGCTCGCGCGCAAGGGGAAAGAGAAACGTCTCCGACAGCGCGCGCCCATCGGGCCCGCGCAGCAGGATCGAAACGTCGGCGCGCGCCGCCGCCTCCTCCATCTCGACGTCCACGATAGCGCGCAGCCCGCCGATGCGCGGATGAGGCCTCACGCGCGCGGCCGCGATCCGCGCGCCGGGCGCGGACGCCTGCGCCAGCACGCCCTGCGCGTCGGCGCTGAAATAGGACAGGTCGCCGCCTGCGAAATCCACGATCAGCCGATGGGTCGCCCCATGCAGGCTGCGCGCAATCGTCATATGCGCGATGCGGACGCGCGCCAGATCATGCAGGCGCTCTCCCCCGTCCAGCGTCTCTATGGAATAAGAAAAGCGCAGCGGCGCATCGGGGCCCGCAGGCGCGGCGGGCGCCCAGAAGGCGACGACATTGTCGCCGGTTTCGTCGGGGGCCGGCAATTCCAGCAGCCGCACGGCGCCCGCGCCCCAATCGCCGCGCGGCGTCACCCAATATGACGGGCGCAGGTGATAATGCGCCTCCAGATCTTGAAACGCCTCAAACGCGCGCGCGCGCTGCAGGAGGCCGAAGGCGCGCATTCCAGCTAATTCGCTGATCTGCGCGCGGGCGGGATTGCGCAAGGCGCGCGCGATCCACGCGCCGTCGCGAGCGTTGAGCAGCAGCGTGTCGGAATCATGCACGCTCATGCGGAAGGGATCGACGATGCGCCGATCATGGGCGCCCGTCATGAACATCGACGTGAGCGGCGCAAGCCCGAGCCCGTCGAGGCGCTTGCGCGGATACAGAACCGCCGCCACATCCACAAAGCTGCGCGCCCCCGTATGAAGCGCGAAACGATAGGCGCCCGCGACCGAGGGCGAATCGAGCAGCGCGTGAATGACCGCGGGCGCGCCGGGCTCGTCGCTTTCTTCGATCCAGAACGCGCGGAAGATAGGAAACTCCTCGCGCGCGCCGGGCTCGCCTGCGGCAAGGGCGAGCCCGCGCGCCGACAGGCCATAGGCCTGCCCGCGACCGAGGAAGCGGAAATAGCTCGCGCCGAGAAAGGAGATCGCCTCGTCAAGCTTGTCGCGTCGATTCAGCGGATACAACAGGCGCAAGCCCGCGAAGCCGAGATCGGCGGTCACATCGGCGGGCGGGGCGCCGCCGTAGTCGAACAGGTCCGGCGCGAAGGCGAGCGGACGGACCTCGCCGTCGCGCACCAGATGGATCTGGACCGCCGGACGAAAGATCCAGCCGCGATGATAGGTTTGCAGGTGAAAGCCCGAGCGGCCCAGCGGAATGGAGCGGGCGCGCGCATGGGCGACGCGCCGCCACGAATCATAGCCGAGCGCGTCGATCGAGGGCGGCAGGCGCTCGTCAGGGGCGACATAGGGCGCCTGCGCGAGGGCGCGGGCGCGCGCCTCCACAAAGGCCTGATCAAAACCGCCCGCTTGCGCGCCAAAACTCGCTCCAAGAGGGGCGGCGAGAGACGCGGCGAGGCCGAGCGGCGCGAAAACGAGCAAAAAAGCGCCAATGCGAAGCAAGGCCCGGCCTTTTTGAACAGCGACGGCGCAGGCCCCCTGCGGCGCGCGCCCGATGCAACGAAAACCCGCGGCCGAGGCGACGGTTCCCTCGCCGACGCCCTTGG
>CAIXDD010000424.1 GCA_903918155.1 uncultured Hyphomicrobiales bacterium | reverse complement strand
GCCGCCTTGCGCACGCCGGGATCGCGGGCGAGCATCTCCAGCACGATCACGTCCTCCCCCAGAGGGGGGCGCGCGAGGCCGGGCTCGGGCGGATCGCGTTCGAGGGAGGCCTGCAGGGCCTCGAGGGAGGAGAAATCCAGCTGCGCATTGCGCCATTGCAGCGTCGTGACGGGATCGAAGGCGTGCTCCTGCAGCGCGGCCACCAATTCCTCGTCGAAGGGCGGGCAGCGCCCGGTCGTGCCGAACGTGCCGTCCTTGGCGTGGCGGCCGGCGCGGCCGGCGATCTGCGCGAATTCCGCCGGCAGGAGGCGGCGATATTGCCAGCCGTCATATTTGCGGTCGCTGGCGAAGGCGACATGGTCCACGTCGAGATTGAGCCCCATGCCGATGGCGTCGGTGGCGACGATGAAATCCACCTCGCCGTTCTGGTACATCTCCACCTGCGCGTTGCGCGTGCGCGGCGAGAGCGCCCCCAGCACCACCGCCGCCCCGCCGCGCTGGCGGCGGATCAGTTCGGCGATGGCGTAGACCTCGTCGGCCGAGAAGGCGACGATGGCGCTGCGCTGGGGCAGGCGCGTGATCTTGCGCTCGCCGGCGAAGGAGAGCTGCGACAGGCGCGGGCGCGTGACGATGGCCGCGTTCGGCAAGAGGCGCTCGATCAGCGGGCCCATGGTGGCCGCGCCGATCAGCATGGTCTCCTCCCGCCCGCGCCGGTAGAGCAGGCGGTCGGTGAACACATGCCCCCGGTCGAGATCGGCCGCGAGCTGGATTTCGTCCACCGCCAGGAAGGACACGTCGAGATCGCGCGGCATCGCCTCCACGGTGGCGATCCAATAGCGCGCGTTGCGCGGCTTGATCTTCTCCTCGCCGGTCACGAGGGCGACCTGATCGACGCCCGCGCGCGCCACGACCTTGTTGTAGACCTCGCGCGCCAGCAGGCGCAGCGGCAGGCCGATCACCCCCGTGGGATGGGCCAGCATCCGCTCGACGGCGAGATGGGTCTTGCCGGTGTTGGTGGGGCCCAGCACCGCCGCCACGCGGCGGGAGCGCTCGTCGCGAGACATCGGCGGCGCGGCCGGTTGGAACATCGTCATCCGCTCAGGCGCCTCCGCGAGCGCCGCTCCCCGCAGGGCCGCCATGGTTGCTCAAGCGGGCGCTCTCGCCCGCCCGCTCGTCTCGCCTTGTATCACAATGACGCGGCGCGGCGCGCAATTGTTCGCCGGTCCGAACGCTCCACGAACGAATCGCGGCCGAATCGACGACCGGGCGCGAATCCTGTTTTGTTCGCCCCAACATGGGGCGCCCGCATGCGGCGACCAGCCCATATATTGGGTTTTGCGGCCGATCCCGCCCCCGCGCGGGCGCCGTCCCCCGCCAAGGCGCAGGGACTCGCAGGCGGGAGCTTGTCAAGCGGGAGAAGCCAGAGAGGGAAAAGCCGGGATCGGGGCTGCGCCCCGTCAGCGCTCGACCCGCCGCGTGCGCGAGCTTTCCGCGATCTGCACATTGGTCGCCTCGATCACGACCTCGCCGACCATCGTTCCCACCGAAATGCGATAGGGCGCGAGGGCGCGCACGCCCTCCACCGGCATCAGCCAGACCTGGATATTCTTGTTGTCGGCCATGAATTTCGTCGAGCGGCGATCGGGCCGGTGGCCGGCGACCGGCTTGTAGCGGGCCGCGCAGACGACGACGGGGCCGGAATAGCCCCGCGCCTTGACCTCGCGCTGGCCGACATAGCTCAGCTGCACGTCGAAGCGCGTATAGCCGTCATAGACGGGCAGGGTGCGCTCGCAGGCCGCCGGCGCCAGAACCGGGCCCGCGTGAACCGCCGGCATGACGAGGGCGCTCAGCGGGTCCAGCACGCCGCGCTTGTGGGCCTCCGTCACCGGCACGCGGCCGGCGGGCTCCTCGAAGGGGGGCGTGATCTCGACCGCGCGCACCGTGCCCGAATTCAGCGCCATGCGCACCGTGCGCGTCTCGCGCGAATTGGAGGACGTGGTGGCGTAGGCGCTGGGCAGGACGCGGCCCTGCGCGATCTCGCCGCTGGACTGGGCGGCGCCTTCCGATTTCGACACGGCCGAGGCCACGCCGCTCAGCTTGGCGTTCACCTCGACCCGGTAGCTCGACGGATCGATGGTCGCCTGCAGGCCCGCCCCGCCCAAAGCCAGGCCCACGAGCTTGACCGAATAGGCGACCTGCACAGTATCCGCCGCGCCGGCTGCGCTCCACAGGCCGGCGCCAAGGCCCAGAGCGGCCGCCGCGGAGCGTCGGAAAATCGAGGTCATGCAGGTCCATCCAGAAAGCGGCGGGTATGAGCGCCGGGATTGATCGTCGGCATTCCGGGAAACGCCCCCCGGGGGCCGTCGGGACGCGCCGCGAACGCGGAGAATCGCATTCGTGAGGCGAAACCTATCTTTGGCCTGCGATTCCGGCCGTTTCAAGGTCCCCCGTCTTGACGGGCCCGGGAGCCTCGACTAGAAACCCGCATCCCATTCGACGGTCCGACGCGATGCGTAGGCCAGCTTGCTGGCGGGAAAGCGTTTTCGCGGAGACCTGTCCGAAGACCGAAATCGAAGACGACATCCACGCGCCGGCCCCCCGGGCCCGGCCACCGAAAGGAAGTTCCATGTCCCGCCGTTGCGAGCTCACCGGCAAGGCCGTCCAGACCGGCAATCTCGTCAGCCACTCGAACCGCAAGACGCGCACGCGCTTCCTGCCGAACCTGTGCAACGTCACGCTGATCTCCGACGCGCTCGGCCGTTCCGTCCGCCTGCGCATCGCCGCGGCGGCCCTGCGCTCGGTCGAGCATCGCGGCGGCCTCGACGCCTTCCTGCTGAAGGCGCGCGAAGACGACCTGTCGCAGAACTGCAAGACGCTGCGTCGCGAAATCATCAAGAAGCAGGCCGTCGCGGCCGCCTGATCGGCGCGCTGCGCGCGTCCCGCGCGGCGTCTCGATCGCTCCGATATGAAAAAACGCCGGCTTCGCGCCGGCGTTTTTCTTTGGGTCGGACGCAGGCGCGCGATCAGCTGGCGCGCGCGCTCTTGCGGCGCGGCGTGAACGTGGGCAGGTCGCGGGGCGTCTCCTCGAACAATTCCGCGAGCTTCTCCGTCATGGCGCCGCCCAGCTCCTCGGCGTCCACGATCGTCACGGCGCGCTTGTAATAGCGCGTCACGTCATGGCCGATGCCGATGGCGATCAGCTCGACGGGCGAGCGGTTCTCGACCTCGTCGATCACCCAGCGCAGATGTTTCTCGAGATAATTGCCGGGATTGACCGACAGGGTGGAATCGTCGACCGGCGCGCCGTCGGAAATGACCATGAGGATGCGCCTTTGCTCGCGGCGGGCGAGCAGGCGCTTGTGCGCCCAGTCCACCGCCTCGCCGTCGATATTCTCCTTGAGCAGGCCCTCGCGCATCATCAGGCCGAGATTGCGCCGCGCGCGCCGCCATGGCGCGTCCGCCGCCTTGTAGATGATGTGGCGCAGATCGTTGAGGCGGCCGGGGATCGCGGGCTTGCCCGCCTGCAGCCAGGCCTCGCGCGATTGCCCGCCCTTCCAGGCGCGCGTGGTGAAGCCGAGAATCTCCACCTTCACGCCGCAACGTTCGAGCGTGCGCGCGAGAATGTCGGCGCAGGTGGCCGCCACCGTGATGGG
>CAIXDD010000423.1 GCA_903918155.1 uncultured Hyphomicrobiales bacterium | reverse complement strand
GCGCGAAAAAGACGACGAGTCCGTCGCGCAGACGGTTGGCGGAAATGGCGTAGCGCATGAGCCTCGAACCCGGTTGCGAATGGAAAATCTGATAGCCAAAATCCACATCGAACGCGAGCAATAAAAAATATCACACATGTTCGATGTTGATATGGAACGATCCGATCCCGCGCGACGTTTTCGCTCGGAAAGGCGCCCGTCATGGTCATGCCCTTCGTCTTGCGCGCGGCGTTCTGCGCGTTGGCCTGCCTGACAGCGCCGGCGGTCTCCGCCTCGCGCGTGCGGGCGCAGGCGAAGCCCGAGGCCGTGCAGCCGAAGCCCCCGGAAAACCTCACCGAAACGCTCAAGCGGCAAGAGGGCGTGATAGAGCCGCCCGCAATGGTGGATCCCGAAATGGTCACGCCGCCCCCGCCCAATGGAGCGCGCACCCCCGTCCTGCCGCCCTCCGCCGCGCCCCCGCAGCCCCCGCAAACGGACGGGCCCGCGCCCAGGCCCGAGTGAGGCGCGTATATTCAAATCAGCTAAATTATACGAAGGCGGCAGGGGAATTCCCGGGCGAATCCTTGAGCGCGGCCGCTGACGATTGACGTGAGTCAATGCCGCCCTTGTGCGCTGCGGCAATGGTCCTGTCCAAGGACGCAGGCTTTGAGTCGCGCGTCCAGGCAGGAGCACGAACGTGGCGCAGCAAGCTCAAACCGCCGGGTCGCTGGACCCCCATCCCAAAACCCTCACCGCCGGCGAGCTGGGGCTCGCCATCGTCGCCGTCGGCATGGCGTTCCTGTCGATCCTGATCGCGGCGAAAACCACGTCCGCCCCTTATGCGTTCCACGCGAGCCTCTTCGCGCTGGCCGGCGCAGCCACCGTCTTTGCGGTGTTCAACCGCTATCTGGCGCGCCCGGCCGCCGCGCCCGCGCAAGAGATCGACGGCAAGCCCAATTACAATTACGGCCCCATCAAATTCGGCGCGCTCATCGCCTTGTTCTGGGGCGTGGCGGGCTTTCTCGTGGGCCTTGTGATCGCGCTGCAGCTCGCGTTTCCCGCGCTCAATTTCGATCTTCCCTGGATCAGCTTCGGCCGCCTGCGTCCCCTGCACACGTCGGCGGTGATCTTCGCCTTCGGCGGCAATGTGCTGATCGCCAGCTCCTTCTATGTCGTGCAGCGCACATGCCGCGCGCGGCTGGCGGGCGATCTCGCGCCATGGTTCGTGACGCTGGGCTATAATTTCTTCATCGTCATCGCCGGCACGGGCTATCTGCTGGGCGTCACGCAGGGCAAGGAATACGCCGAGCCCGAATGGTATGCGGACCTGTTCCTCACCTTCGTATGGGTGACCTATCTCTTCGTCTTCCTCGCGACGATCTGGAAGCGCAAGGAGCCCCATATCTATGTCGCGAACTGGTTCTACATCGCCTTCATCGTGACGATCGCCGTTCTCCATCTGGGCAATAACGCCGCCATTCCCGTGTCGCTCTTCTCGCCGAAATCCTACATCGTCTGGTCGGGCGTGCAGGATGCGATGATGCAATGGTGGTATGGCCATAACGCCGTCGGCTTCTTTCTCACCGCCGGCTTCCTCGCCATCATGTATTATTTCGTGCCCAAGCGGGCGGAGCGCCCGGTCTATTCCTACCGCCTGTCGATCATCCATTTCTGGGCGCTGATCTTCCTCTATATGTGGGCGGGTCCGCACCATCTCCACTATACGGCGCTGCCCGACTGGGCGCAGACGCTGGGCATGACCTTTTCGATCATGCTGTGGATGCCGTCCTGGGGCGGCATGATCAACGGCCTGATGACGCTCTCGGGCGCGTGGGACAAGCTGCGCACGGACCCCGTGCTGCGCATGCTGGGCGTCTCGGTGGCCTTCTACGGCATGTCCACTTTCGAAGGGCCGCTCATGTCCATCAAGGTCGTGAACTCGCTCTCCCACTACACCGACTGGACCGTCGGCCATGTCCATTCGGGCGCGCTGGGCTGGGTCGGCTATGTCTCCTTCGGCGCGATCTATTGCCTCGTGCCCTGGCTCTGGAACAAGCCGCAGCTCTATTCGCTGCGCCTCGTGAACTGGCACTTCTGGGTCTCCACCATCGGCATCGTCTTCTACATCACCTCGATGTGGGTGGCGGGCATCATGCAGGGGCTCATGTGGCGCGCCTATACGCAGCTGGGCTTCCTTGAATATTCCTTCATCGAAACCGTCGAGGCCATGCACCCCTATTACGTCATTCGCGCGCTGGGCGGCGCGCTCTTCCTGATCGGGGCGCTGATCATGTGCTGGAACATCTACCGCACGATCGTCGAACCCGCGCCTGAAGAGAAGCGCGTCGCAGGCGGCGCCTTCGCGACGGCCCATTGAGCGGAGGCGAGAAACCCATGTCCCTGTGGAACAAGCACCAGATTTTCGAGAAGAACTCGATCATCCTTCTGATCGGCGTCCTCCTCGTGATCTCCATCGGCGGCCTCGTGGAGGTTCTGCCCCTCTTTTACCTGAAGAGCACGATCGAGAAGGTGGAGGGGATGCGGCCCTATACGCCGCTCGAACTCGCCGGACGCAACATCTATGTGCGCGAGGGCTGCTATAATTGCCATTCGCAGATGGTGCGCAGCCTGCGCGACGAGGTGGAGCGCTACGGCCATTATTCGCTCGCCGCTGAGAGCATGTATGACAAGCCCTTCCAATGGGGCTCCAAGCGCAATGGGCCTGACCTTGCGCGCGTGGGCGGCAAATATTCCGACGAATGGCACAAGCTGCATCTCGATAATCCGCGCAGCATGGTGACGGGCTCCATCATGCCCGCTTATCCATGGCTCGCAAAGACGCCGCTCGCGCCGCAGGAGATTGCGCAGGACATGAAGGTTCTGGCTTTCCAGGGCGTGCCCTATACGCCCGAGATGATCGAGAGCGCGGCGAAGGATCTGGTGATTTAGGCCACCGCCGATTCGTCCGAGGCCGATGCGCTCGCCGCGCGCTACCCCAAGGCGCAAGCGCGCAAGTTCAGCGGAACCAATGGTCCCGTGAACGAGGCCGACGCGCTGATCGCCTATCTGC
>CAIXDD010000422.1 GCA_903918155.1 uncultured Hyphomicrobiales bacterium | reverse complement strand
GCGCAGGCGCAGGCGGCCGATCCCTCCGCCGCGCTCTATCCCGCGCGCCGCAACGAGGCCTATGCGCTCGACCGGCCGCTGACGCCCGAAGACGTCACCTCGCGCTATAATAATTTCTACGAATTCGGCTCCACGAAAAACATCGCCGCCGCCGCGCAGCGTCTGGAGACGCGGCCCTGGCTCATCAAGATCGACGGGCTCGTGGAGAAAGAGCGCGAAATCGGCATCGACGATCTTCTCAAATCCGTGCAGCTCGAAGAGCGCCTTTATCGGCTGCGGTGCGTCGAGGCCTGGGGCATGACCGTGCCCTGGACGGGCTTTGCGATGAAAAATCTCATCGCGCTGGCGGCGCCGAAGTCGGATGCGAAATATGTGCGGATGGAGACCTTCCTGGAGCCCAAACTCGCCTCGGGCCAGCGGCAGACCTGGTATCCCTGGCCTTATGTCGACGGCTGCACCGTCGACGAGGCGATGAACGAACTCGCCTTCATGGTGACGGGCGCCTATGGCAAGCCGCTGCCCAAGCAATATGGCGCGCCGCTGCGCGTGCACATGCCGTGGAAATATGGATTCAAGGCGGTGAAGTCGATCCGCCGCATCACGTTCACGGCGGAGCGGCCCAAGAGTTTCTGGGAGGCGTTGCAGCCGCAGGAATACGGCTTCTGGGCCAATGTGAATCCGCAGGTCGCCCATCCGCGCTGGAGCCAGGCGACCGAGGAAGTGCTGGGCGAGGGCAAGCGCGTTCCCACGCTGATGTGGAACGGCTACGGCGAATTCGTCGCCGATCTCTACAAGGGCCTCGAGAAGGAAAGGCTCTTCGTCTGAGCGGCGCCGCCCGCGCCCCATGGAGCGGGCGGCCCCTCTCTCACGCCTTCTTGTAGGGGCCCAGCTCCTTCAGCGCCCAATCGCGGAAGGAGAGGTCCACGACCTTCCCGATCTCCACCGGCTTCTCCAGAAGTTTCAGCTTCTGGAAGATTTCGATGTCCTCCTTCAGGCTCTCCATATGCAGCCCGCCGTCGGGATCGCAGAAGGCGAGAATGAAGGAGCGATAGAGGGCCGGGTCCTTGAAGGGGCCGTATTCGGTGAGGATCTTCACCACTTCGTCGCCCTTGGCGCCGGTGAACTCGCCCTTCTCGTTCAAGGAATCGTTGTGGTAGCGCACGCCTTTCAGGAAGGCGCGCATGAAGCGGCGCGCGGCGTCGGGCTGTTGGGTGGCGAAGCGGCCTGAATACAGGGTCACCGCGATCTGATGGATGGGATAGACGTCCCAGCCGTTGAGCAGCGAGACGGCGACGCCCCGGTTGAGCGCAAGCGTCGTCGCGGGATCGGGGGGCATGGCGAAATCGATGGCGCCGCTTTCAAGCGCGGCGACCTGTTGGGGGAAGCTCATCGACACTTCGGTGATGTCGGAGGCTTCGAGCCCGGCTTTCTGCAGCACCTTGTAGATGACCGAGGACGCCGAGGAGCCCGGCGCGCCATTGGCGAATTTCATGCCCTTGAGATCCGCCAATGTCTTCACGCGGCCGGATTCCACCAGCGCCTTGCGCACGAGCAGTTTCTGGCTGCCGCGATTGACGACGTTCTTGCTCTTGTCGGCGACGATGCGAATGTCCATGCCGCGCGAAATGGCGTTGTACAGGCCGGCGGAAGGGCCGCCCGCGCCGACCTGCAGGTCGCCCGAGGCCAGCGGCGCGATCATCGTCGCAGCCGAAGGGAACGGCGTGAAGGAGACGTCGAGCCCTTCCTCCTGAAAATAGCCTTTCGCATGCGCGACGAAATATCCCACGTCGGTCGCCGCATTGGGCACGCCGCATTTCACGGGGATAAGCTTTTGCTGGGCGCGCGCCGGCGCGCTCAGGCCCAGATGCGCCAATCCTGCGGCGCCGAGCGCCAGAGCTTGTCTGCGGTCCATCGAATCCTCCCGGCGCGCTTCCCGCGCGCTCGCCCTCATCATGGCCGAGCGCGAAAGCGCGTCAATGGGATGGTTGAGGCCGCTTGGCGCGGGCGATTTGGGGCTGCTTGGGGCCGCTTGCGCGCGCTTGGGGGCGGGCGATTTGGGCGATTCAGGGCGCGGCGGCGGACGGAAAAAAGGCCGGACATCGCTGTCCGGCCGACAACCCGGCATCGCCGGGCGCCATCAGAGGGGTTGGCTTGGGGATTTTGCGGCGCAGCGCCGGAAGGGAGGGGGCGATGCGCCAATCCCCAGCCGCAATCATCATCGCAATGCGCTCAGCGCGGCGCAAGCGTCGGATTCGCATGATCGCCATGCGTCCAGCACATGAAGCGACTGGAAAAGCGCGAGCCTGGCTAGTAATCCCAGCGTTGCGCATTGGCCACGAGGAAGTCGCGGAAGACGCGCACGCGGGCGACGTTCTTCAATTCCTCCGCATAGACAAGGAAACATTCCAGCTCCGGCATGTCCGTCTGCGGCAGGATGCGCACGAGGCTCGCATCCGCCAGCGCGAGATAATCGGGCAGGATGGCGATGCCCACGCCGTTCTCCACCGCCCGGCGCAGGGCCGAGATATTATTGACCTTGAGCGCGGAGGGCCGGGGCTCCTTGGCGTCGCGCCCCGCGAAATGGAGCGAGTTGATCGCGTCGAGATAGGAATGGGCCGACACGCCATAGGTGAGGATGCGGTGGTCGTCGAGTTCGTCCAGCGTCTTTGGCTCGCCGAAACGCTTCAGATAGATCGGCGAGGCGTAGGCGTGGAAATGCATCGTGAAGAGCCGGCGGCGGATGAGGTCGGGCTGCACGGGCTCGCGCACGCGAATGGCGACGTCGGCCTCGCGCATGGAGAGGTCCAGCTCGTCGTCGGAGAGCAGCAGCGTCACCTTGATGTCCGGATAAAGCTCGATGAATTCGCCGATGCGGGGCGTGAGCCAATTGGTGCCGATGCCCACGGTCGTCGTCACGCGCAATTCGCCGCGCGGGCGCTCGCGCGTGTCGGAGAGGCGCGAGCGCGCGGCCTCAAGTTTCATCACCATGTCGCGCACGGTGCGATAGAGCACTTCGCCCTGTTCGGTGAGGATGAGGCCGCGCGCATGGCGATGGAAGAGCGGCGCCTGCAAATCCGCCTCAAGCCCACTCACCTGGCGGCTGACGGCGGATTGGCTGAGGCCCAGGGCGTCGCCGGCATGGGTGAACGACCCCGCCTCGGCGGCGGCGTGGAAAACCCGCAGCTTGTCCCAATCCATCCGTTCGCCTCCGCTATTCGGCGGCTTTCGCATGCTGCTCATGGGCCGCCAGGAAGCGCTCGGCCTCCAGCGCCGCCATGCAGCCCAGCCCCGCCGCCGTCACCGCCTGCCTGTAGACGTCGTCGGCCACGTCGCCGGCGGCGAACACGCCGGGAATGTTTGTGGCCGTCGAATTCGGCGCGGTCTTGATATAGCCGTTGGGGCGCACCTCGACCTGTCCCTTGAACAGATCGGAGGCGGGCGCATGGCCGATGGCGACGAACACGCCGTCCGTCTTCATCGTCTGCGTCTGGCCGGTCTGCACGTTCTTCAGCCGCACGCTCGTGACGCCGGGCGGCGTCGACTCGCCGAGAATCTCCTCGACCGCGTGATTCCACAAAACGGCGACCTTGGGATGTTTGAACAGGCGCTCCTGCAGGATGCGTTCGGCGCGGAAGGAGTCGCGGCGATGCACCACGG
>CAIXDD010000421.1 GCA_903918155.1 uncultured Hyphomicrobiales bacterium | reverse complement strand
CGGGAAGAAGCCGCCGTCGCAGGTGCGCACGCACACGGCCTTCGAGCCGCGCTGGGGGCCTTCCTCCGACGGCGCCGGCTCGTCGAGGGGCGATTGCAGCGGTTGCCGCACATAGGAGCCGCCGCCGAACAATTGTTCGAGGAAGCCGGCCGGGCGGGGCGCGGCCTGCTGGGGCTGGCGGCACATGGCCTCGAATTGCGCGACGAGCTGCGCGCGCTGGCCGCCGCTCTTCTGCGCGGCGAGGTCGGCCTGCGCGAGACGGGCGCGCGCCTCGGCGAGGCGCTGTTGCAGACCGTCGCAGGCCGGCGGCGAGGAATTGAAAAACAGGAATTGCTGGCGCCCGCAGCCCAGAGCCTGCACTTCGCTGCGCAGGCGATCGTATTCGTCCTGCCGCTGGGCGAGGGCCGTGCGGGCGCGGGTCTCCGCCTCGCTCGTGGGATAGACGGCGATCTGCGATTGCAGCTCGCGGCATTCCAGCGCGCGCTGGCTCTGCGCGGCGGCCGGTCCTGCGAGGCAGGCCAGCGCGGCGAGGGCGCCCGCCAGGCGGCGGGGGGCGTTGCGCCAGGCGGATGGATCGAGCCGCGGTGAGATGCGCATGGGTCTGCGTTCCTGGTTCCGGGGACGGGCGCCTCAAGGCGCCGCATGCGATTGGACGACAATAGCGGTATTTTTGCGAGGCGCGTCAACGACGTCCGACCGGGCCTCGAGGTCCGGTCGGCCTCCCGCCGCCTCGCTCGCGCCGCCTCGCGCCCGCCGCCGCCGCGTTCCGCCTCTTCTTTCGGCCGCTCTCCACGCCATATTCCGGTCGTGGATGGGAGACAAGCCATGTCCAAGGCGAAGACACAGCTTTTCCGCGCGCTTGCGCTCGCGCTGGCTCTGGCGGCCGGGCTTCCTGCGGCGCGCGCGCAGGGCGAGGGGCCGGACCTGATCATGCGCAAGTCGACGGTGTTCAAGCTCCTCACGCCCAACGACAAGCTGGCGGTCTATGGGATCGACGATCCGCTCGTGGAGGGCGTGGCCTGCCATTACACGGCGCCCGAGCGCGGCGGGGTGGCGGGCATGTTCGGCCTTGCGGAGGAGCGTTCGGAAGTGTCGCTCGCCTGCCGGCAATACGGGCCGATCCGCTTTTCGGACAAGGCCGAGCAAGGGGAGGTGGTGTTCCGCGAGCGCCGCTCGCTGGTCTTCAAGAAGATGCAGATCGTGCGCGGCTGCGACGCAAAGCGCAATGTGCTCGTCTATATGGCCTATTCGGACAGGCTGATCGAAGGCTCGCCGCAGAACTCCACGTCGAGCGTGCCCATCATGCCATGGGGCGACGCGCCGGCGCCCAAATGCGCGGAATTCATCCGCTAGACGCTGCGCCCGCCGTCAGTCGAGGCAGGTGATGATGATCGAATTGCGCGGCGGCGCCTTGGCGTCGCGGGCGGCGGAGAAGGTGACGTCGCTTGCGGGGCCGAAGGCGCGTACGCCGCTATGGCCATGCGCCTCGCACCAGGCGGAGGCGACGACCTGACCGCATTCGGACGAACGGGAGATGCATTCCTCAACGCCATAGGCGCCGTCGGCGGGAATGACATATTCGCCCGTGGCGACCTTGCGCGCGAGGTCGCGCGCCTGAACGGGCGCTCCCGCCCCCGACAGAAGCGCGGCGCCGAGCGGCAGGAGGAGCGGCGGCAGCCACTTTTTGAGCGTCTTGGAGGCGAGCATGGGGCGAACCGGTTGAAACCTGTGACTGGACCATGCGGCGGGCACGGTAAACAACGGCTTAATGAGACGGCCCCGCTGCGTCCGCGGGCGCTTGACGGATGCCTGTCGCTCGCCCATGGTGCCTGAATGACGACGTGCAAAACGACGCCTTGCGGCGATTTTCGCCTGCCGATCGCCCGCGCGGCCCGCGCCGGCGTTCGCGGCATTTGCATTACGTGCTAGCACATAGGCTGGCAGGACGTCCTTTTTCCCCGTGAGAAACGATCGACGCCCCGGCCAGCAGGCTCGAGGATATTCATGTCGACGTCGCCGCTCCGCCTCTACAACACGCTGACCCGCGCGAAGGAGGATTTCCGCCCGCTCGATCCCGCGCGGGTGCGCATGTATGTGTGCGGGCCCACGGTCTATGACTACGCCCATATCGGCAACGCGCGCCCGCTGATCGTCTTCGACGTGCTCTATCGCTTGCTGCGCCATCGCCACGGCGCCGGGCGCGTGACCTATGTGCGCAACATCACCGACGTGGACGACAAGATCAACGCGCGCGCCGCCGAACGCGGCGTGACGATCCGCGAGCTGACCGAAGGCACGAACGCGATTTTTCAGGAGGACGCGCGCGCCCTCGGCTGCCTCGATCCCGACGTGCAGCCGCGCGCGACCGAACATATCGCCGAGATGATCGCCATCATCGAAAAACTCATCGCCGGCGGACACGCCTATGCGGCCGACGGCCATGCGCTCTTCTCCGTGCCCTCGATGAGCGATTACGGGCGCCTCTCGCGCCGCCCGCTCGACGAGATGATCGCCGGCGCGCGCGTGGACGTCGCGCCCTACAAGAAGGGCGAGACGGATTTCGTGCTCTGGAAACCCTCCAGCGCGCAGGAGCCCGGCTGGGATTCGCCGTGGGGCCGCGGCCGGCCCGGCTGGCACATCGAATGTTCCGCGATGAGCTGGAAACATCTGGGCGAGACATTCGACATTCACGGCGGCGGCATCGATCTCGTGTTTCCCCATCACGAGAACGAGATCGCGCAATCGCGCTGCGCCTTCGGCCGCGACGTGATGGCGAATGTGTGGATGCACAATGGATTCCTGCAGGTCGAAGGACAGAAAATGTCCAAGAGCCTTGGGAATTTCATCACCATCCGCGACGTGCTCGCCGATTGGCCGGGCGAGGTCGCGCGCCTCAACATGCTCAAGACCCATTATCGCCAGCCCATCGACTGGACGGCGGCGGCGCTGCGCGAGACGAAGCGGGAACTCGACAAATGGTATCCCGTGGCCATGCAATATGCAGGCGCGGAGGCGATGCTCTCGTCCGATTTCGAAGCCGCGCTGTGCGACGATCTCAATACGCCCGACGCGATCACGCATCTGCGCCGCCTCTATTCGGAGGCGCAGGCGGGCGTCGCCTTCGCCGGCGCGCGGCTGCACGCCGGCGGCGCGCTGCTGGGCCTGTTCCAGCACGATCTGGGGTCGTGGAACGGCTGGCGGCCCGCCTCCGCCGGCATCGACGAACTGGCCGTGCAACGGCTCATCAATGCGCGGCTGGCCGCGCGCGCGCGCAAGGATTGGGCGGAGTCCGACCGCATCCGCGACGAACTGACCGCGATGGGCGTTCAATTGAAGGACGGCAAGGATTCCGCCACGGGCGAGGCGACCACCCATTGGGAGGTGAAGCGATGAGCCGCGCGCGTTCGCCCATCGGGCTGCGGCCCTTCCTGCCGCAGGACGGCGCGGCGCTGGCGGCGATTTTCGTCGCGAGCGTCGAGGAGATCGCCGGCGAAGATTACGGCGCCGAGCAAATCGCCGTATGGACGGCGCGCGCCGACGATGCGCAGGCCTTCGCCGCGCGTCTGGCCGGCCAGCTCACCCTCGTCGCTACGCTGGAGGGCGAGCCCGTGGGCTTCGTCTCGCTGGCGGGCCCCGAGCGGATCGACATGCTCTATGTGCATCCCCTCGCGAGCCGGCAGGGCGCGGGAACCGCGCTCGTCGACGCGCTGGAGAAACTGGCGCAGGCGCGCGGCGCGCGACATCTCGTCGTGGACTCCAGCGACACGGCGGAGCCGTTCTTCGCGCGGCGCGGCTATTCCGCCCAGCAACGCAACACAATCGAGATCGACGGCGTCTGGCTCGGCAACACCACGATGCGCAAGGCGCTTCCCGCCAATGATTCCGCGCCGCCGCCCCGGCGGATGCAATGACCTCTCACGGACGCTGACATGGCTCGCGAACGATTGACCCTTTTCGACACCACGCTGCGCGACGGCGCGCAGACCACTGGCGTGGATTTCTCCCTCGCCGACAAGCGGCGCGTGGCGCAGATGCTGGACGAGCTGGGCCTCGATTACGTCGAGGGCGGTTATCCCGGCGCCAATCCGCTCGACACCGAATTCTTTCGCCAGAAGCCGACGGCGCGCGCCCGTTTCGCCGCTTTCGGCATGACGAAGCGGGCGGGGCGCTCGGCCTCCAACGATCCCGGACTGGCCGCGCTGATCGAAAGCGCCGCCGACACGATCACCTTCGTCGCCAAGACGTGGGATTATCATGTGCATGTGGCGCTGGGCTGCACGCTCGACGAAAATCTCGACGGCATCGCGGATTCCATCAAATATGCGCGCGGCCATGGGCGCGAGGCGATCCTCGATTGCGAACATTTCTTCGACGGCTACAAGGCCAATCCCGATTATGCGCTGCAATGCGCGCGCACGGCCCATGAAGCGGGCGCGCGCTGGATCGTGCTGTGCGACACCAACGGCGGCACCCTTCCCGACGAGATCGAAGCGAT
>CAIXDD010000420.1 GCA_903918155.1 uncultured Hyphomicrobiales bacterium | reverse complement strand
TTCGCTTCGCCGCGCTTATCGCGCCGCGCTTATTTCGCCGCCAGCATGGCCTCGAAGCCGCGGGCGAGATCGTCCTGCAGGTCGGCTGCGTCTTCAAGCCCGATCTGGAAGCGCAGCGCCGGCCCGCCCGGCGCCCATGTCGTGGCGGTGCGGTAGCTGCGGCAATCGAAGGGGATGACGAGGCTTTCATAGCCGCCCCATGAATAGCCCATGGCGAACAGGGTCAGCGCGTCGAGGAAAGCGTCCACCGCCTTGCGCGAGACGGGATGCAGCACGACCGAGAACAGGCCGCTCGATCCCAGAAAATCGCGCTTCCAGATCGCATGGCCGGGATGGGAGGGCAGGGCGGGATGCAGGACGTCCTTCACCTCCGGGCGCGCGGCCAGCCAATGGGCCATGGCGAGCCCCTGCCGCTCGGCCTCGCGCAGGCGCAAGTCCATCGTGCGCAGGCCGCGCAGCGCGAGGAAGCAATCCTCCGGCCCCGCGCACATCGCGAAGAGATCGAAGGTCTCGCGCAAGCGCTGGCTCCAGCGCGCATTGGCGGAGACGAGGCCCAGCATCAGGTCCGAATGGCCCGACAGATATTTCGTGCCCGCCTCGACGGCGAGGTCGACGCCGCGCGCATGGGGCGGGAAGAACAGGGGCGTCGCCCATGTATTGTCCATGATGACGCAAATGTCGCGCCGATGCGCGGCTTCGGCGATGGCCGGCACGTCCTGCATCTCAAAACTCTGCGAGCCCGGCGCCTCGACGAGGATCGCCTTGGTGTTGGGCCGGAACAAGGTCTCCACCTGCGCGCCCAGCATCGGGTCGTACCATTCGGTCTCCACGTTCATGCGGCGCAGATAGCCCTCGCAGAACTTGCGCGTGGGCTGATAGGCGGAATCGGTGACGAGCAGATGATCGCCCGCGCTGAGGGCGGTCGACAGCGCGAGCGCGATGGCGGCAAGGCCCGTGGGCGCAAGCGCCGTGTCGGCGGCGCCGGCGATGTCGCTCCACGCCTCCTCCAGCGCCTGCGTCGTCGGGGTGCCCTTGGTTCCGTAAGTAAACCGGGGGGAATTCGCGCGCAGGGAGGCCGCGTCGGGAAAGAGCACCGTGGAGCCGCGATAGACCGGCGTGTTGACGAAGCCGAAATGCTCCTCAGGCCGGCGGCCGGCGGCGACAAGGCGGGTGCGCAGGCGCAAGTTTTCAGGCTCGGGAGGCTTTTTCATGCGGCGTTCGGCTGGGTTGACCAGCCCGCACCGTGAGCGTGCGCGGCGCGCGCGTCAAGCGGGGCGGGCCGCCCGCCCGCAGGTCGCGTCAAAGCCTGTTCGCCGCGCAAACAAACCCTTGACCGGGGTCCGCGCTTGCATGTGAGATAGACCGCAACAAGGACGCCGGTCTATTTCGGCCGGTGGGAGACGGAGGGGTTTTCATGTTCGGTGGGGCGAAGGCGATGCGCGCGACGGCGCTGTTGGGCGCGGCGGGACGCGCGATGGGCATTGCGGCCGTGGTTCTGGCGGGCGCAGGCGCGGCGGGACAGGCGCTCGCACAGGACAAGGGCGGGCGGACGCTCGAACAGGTGCGCGCGCGCGGCGCGTTGACCTGCGGCGTCAACACCGGCCTCGCCGGTTTCGGCATTCCCGACGACAAGGGCAATTGGACCGGCCTCGACGTGGATCTGTGCCGCGCCATTTCGGCGGCGATCTTCAACGATCCCAACAAGGTCAAATTCGTGCCGCTGACGGCGAAGGATCGTTTCACCGCCCTGCAATCGGGCGAGATCGACGTGCTCTCGCGCAACGGCACCTGGACCTCCTCGCGCGAGACCGATCTCGGACTGCTCTGGGCCGGCGTGAATTATTACGACGGGCAAGGCTTCATGGTGCGCAGGAAGCTCAACGTCTCCTCCGCCATGGAGCTGTCGGGCGCCTCGATCTGCGTTCAGCAGGGCACCACGACGGAGCTGAATCTCGCAGACTTCTTCCGCTCCAACAATATGAAATACGAAGTCGTCGCCTTCGCCACGTCGAACGAGGCGATCAAGGCCTATGATTCCGGGCGCTGCGACGCCTACACGACCGACGCGTCCGGCCTTTACGGCGAGCGCCTCAAACTCATGAACGCCGACGAACATGTCGTTCTGCCGGAGGTGATCTCGAAAGAACCGCTCGGGCCCGCGGTGCGCCAGGGCGACGACCAATGGTACAATGTGGTGCGCTGGGCCCATTTCGCCATGCTCAACGCCGAGGAGCTTGGCGTGACGAAAGCGAATGTGGACGACCGGCTGAAGGCGACCAATCCGGAGATCCGCCGTCTGCTGGGCGTGGAGGGCGATTTCGGCAAGGGCATGGGCCTTGGCGCGGACTGGGCCTATCGCATCGTGAAACATGTCGGCAATTACGGCGAAAGCTTCAACCGCAATGTGGGCGACGGCTCGCGCTTGAAGATCCGTCGCGGGCTCAACGCGCTTTGGAACAAGGGCGGCCTGCAATACGCGCCGCCGGTGCGTTGATCGCGCGAGCGCCCGCGTAGAGCCGCGGAGTCATCGGCATGACGCAAGCAGACGCGGCGCAAGCGCACGCCCCCCTCGAGCCGCCGCGCGTCCCTTTCTGGCGCGCGGGCTGGACGAAGGGCGCCCTGTGGCAGGGCGCGCTGCTTGCGGCCTTCGTCTGGCTCGCATGGTCGGCGGTGGAGAACACCGCCGAGAACATGCGCCTGCGCGGCGTGCCGACGGATTTCTCCTTCTGGTGGCGGCCTGCGGGGTTTGACGTCAACCAGACGCTCATTCCTTTTTCGTCCTCTTCGTCCACTTACGGAGAGGCGTTTCTCGTCGGCCTGCTGAACACATTGCTCGTGGCGGCGCTCGGCGTCGTTCTGGCGACCGTGCTGGGCTTTCTCATCGGCGTGGCGCGCCTGTCCACGAACTGGATCGTCGCGAAGCTCGCCGCCGTTTACGTCGAGGTGATCCGCAATACGCCGCTGCTGCTGCAATTGCTGTTCTGGTACAACGCCGCTCTCAAGCCGCTGCCCAATCCGCGCCAGTCGGTGGCGCTGCCCGGCGGGATCTATCTCAACAATCGCGGCCTGTTCGCGCCCGAGCCGATTTTCGGGCCGCATTTCGACTGGACGCTATGGGCGCTCGGCGCCGCCGTCGTGGTCTCCCTCGGGCTGCGCGCCTATGGCAAGCGCCTGCGCGCGACGACGAGCCGGCGCCCGCCCATGGGGCGCATCGCCCTTGCGCTGATGATCGGCCTGCCGCTGCTCGCCTTTCTGGCGGCGGGCGCGCCGCTTGCGTGGAGCGTGCCCGAATTGCGCGGCTTCAATTTTCAGGGCGGCGTGCGCATCTATCCGGAATTCGTCGCGCTGCTGCTCGGCCTGTCGCTCTATACGGCGGCCTTCATCGCCGAAATCGTGCGCGCGGGCGTGCTCTCCGTCTCCCATGGGCAGAGCGAGGCTGCGGCGGCGCTGGGCCTGCCGCGCGGGCGCGCGCTGCGTCTGGTCGTCATTCCGCAGGCGATGCGCGTGGTCGTGCCGCCGCTCACGAACCAATATCTGAACCTCACGAAAAATTCCTCGCTGGCGGTCTTCGTGGGCTATCCCGATCTCGTGCAGGTCTTCGCGGGCACGGTGCTGAACCAGACGGGCGCCGCCGTGCAGGTGATCTCGATCACCATGGCGGTCTATCTCGTCATTTCGCTGGCGACGTCCGCCGCGATGAATCTCTACAATCGCCGCATGGCGCTGGCGGAGCGCTAGATGAGCGAACCGCACGCAGCCGCCCTGTCCGCGCGAAACGCCGAGCCCGCGCGCCCGCCGCATGTGTTCGTGCGCGCCGGCGGCGCGCCCGACCTGCCGCCGCCGGGGCTCGTCGGCGGGCCGCTCGCCTGGGCGCAGGCCAATCTCTTCGGCTCCGCGCTCAGCGCGGCGCTGACGCTGGCCAGCCTCGCCTTTCTCGCCTGGGCTTTGCCCGATCTTGTGCGCTGGCTCTTGCTCGACGCCGTGTGGAGCGCGCCCGACGGCGAGGCGTGCCGCCGGCCCGGCGCGGGCGCCTGCTGGGCCTATATTGGCGCCAAGCTCGAATTTTTCGCCTATGGCTCCTATCCGCGCGAGATGACCTGGCGCGTGGACCTCACGCTTGCGCTGGGCGCCGCGCTCGCCGTCTGGCTCTTGTGGCCCGGCGCGCGGCGCAAGGGGCTGGGGCTTGCGCTGTTCTTCGGCGCCTATCCGCTGCTGGCGCTCTATCTGCTGCATGGGCTGGGCGATTACGCGCGCGCGCTGCTGGGCGGGATCGCCGCGCTCACGGGCTCGGCGACGCTGCGCGACGTCGCGCGCAACGCGCTGCCGCTCGTGCCGACCAATCTGTGGGGCGGCATTTTCGTGAGCCTGCTGGTCGCGACCGTAGGCATCGTCGTGTCGCTGCCGCTGGGCGTGTTGCTGGCGCTGGGGCGTCGCTCGAAAGCGCCCGTCGCCCGCTTTCTCTGCGTGATGCTGATCGAGATCGTGCGCGGCGTGCCGCTCATCACGGTCCTCTTCATGGCCAACACCATGCTGCCGCTCTTCGTGCCGGCGGAATGGTCGCCCGACCGTTTGATGCGTCCGCTGATCGGCGTCGCCCTGTTCGCCTCCGTCTATATGGCGGAAGTCGTGCGCGGCGGCCTGCAGGCCGTGCCCAAGGGGCAATATGAAGGCGCCATGGCTCTGGGCCTCTCCTGGACGAATATGATGCGGCTCATCGTGCTGCCGCAGGCCCTCACCATCGTCATTCCCGGGGTCGTGAACTCCTTCATTGCCCTGTTCAAGGATACGACGCTCGTCGCCATCGTCGGCATTTTCGACTTCCTGCGCGCGGTGGACACGCAACGTCTCGATCCCGCCTGGGCGGGGCCGACCATCTCGGCCACGGGCTATGTCTTCGCCGCTGCCTTCTACTTCGTCTTTTGCTTCGGCATGTCCCGATATTCCCTTATGATGGAGCGCCGGCTGGCGCGCGGCCGTCGTCACTGAGAGCGTCAGCGAGAGCGATCATGAGCGCACAAGCCCTTTCCGCCAGTCCCGACGTCGCCATTGAAATGCGCGACGTGCACAAATGGTATGGGCGCTTCCATGTCCTCAAGGGCGTGGATCTCGACGTGGCGCGCGGCGAACGCATCGTGGTCTGCGGGCCTTCGGGCTCGGGCAAGTCGACGCTGATCCGCTGCGTCAACCGGCTGGAGACGCACCAGCGCGGGCGCATCCTCGTGAACGGGCTAGAGCTGACGGACGATCAGAAGCGCATCGAGGCGATCCGCCGCGACACCGGCATGGTGTTCCAGCATTTCAACCTGTTTCCTCATCTGACCGTGCTCGAAAATTGCACGCTCTCGCCGATCTGGACCCTGCGCCTGCCGCAGAAGGAGGCGGAGGCGCGCGCGATGTATTTTCTGGAGCGCGTGCGCATTCCCGAACAGGCGCATAAATATCCGCTGCAATTGTCCGGCGGCCAGCAGCAGCGCGTGGCGATCGCGCGCGCGCTGTGCATGGCGCCGAAGGTGATGCTGTTCGACGAGCCCACGTCCGCGCTCGATCCCGAAATGGTGAAGGAAGTGCTCGACACGATGGTGTCGCTCGCCAAGGAGGGCATGACCATGATCTGCGTGACCCATGAAATGGGCTTCGCGCGCGAGGTCGCCGACCGCGTGGCCTTCATCGATCGCGGCGAAATCCTTGAGGTCGACAAGCCCGAGGCGTTCTTCCTGCGTCCGCAGCACGAGCGCACGAAATTGTTCCTGAGCCAGATCCTGCGTTGAGCGGGCGCGCGCAATCCATCCAACAAGAACCGGAGGCGGCGCGATGAGCGCAAGCGATGTCCTTCTCGTCGAGACCCGCGGGCGCGTGCGCCTTCTGACCCTCAACCGGCCCGAGCGGCGCAACGCGCTCTCGGCCGATCTCGCGCAGGCGCTGCGCCGCGCGATCATCAGCGCCGACGCCGATCCCGCCGTCTCGGTCGTCGCGATCACGGGCGCGGGCGTCGCCTTTTGCGCCGGCGCGGACCTGAAGGACGCGCGCGCCAAGGATGAATCGACGGGCGATTATCGCGGGCCGCTGCACGAGCCCGAGCGCCACGTCTGCGAGGTGCTGATCGATTCCCGCAAACCGAGCCTCGCCATCGTCAATGGGCCCGCCATGGCGGGCGGTTTCGAACTCGCGCTCGCCTGCGACATGCGCGTGGCGGCGGAGGGCGCGACCTTCGGCCTGCCGGAGGCGCGGCGCGGCATGGGCGCGAATTTCGCCGCCGTCGTTCTCCCCACCATGGCGCCGCCGGGTCTCGCGATGGAATGGCTCTATACGGGGCGCACGATCCCGCTGGAGGAGGCGCAGCGCTGGGGGCTCGTCAATCGCACGGCGCCGGCGGCGGAGCTGATGGACTGCGCGATGGCTCTGGCGCAGGAGATCGCCGAGAACGCGCCCTTGTCGCTCCAGCGGCTCAAGCTCACCTTCCGCAAGTCGCAGGGCCTGCCGCTGCATGCGGGGCTGCGGCTCGACACGGGGCCCGACGTCTATGCGTCGGAGGACCGCAAGGAGGGGGCGCGCGCGTTTCTGGAGAAGCGCAAGCCCGTATGGAGCGGGCGCTGAGCGCCTAGAGCGGCACGAAGCGGCAGGGATCGCCCGCCTTGGCGGGCGGGGCGTGCGGCGGGCGCACGATCAGCCCGTGGGCCTTGGCGAGCACGCCGAGCATGGAGGAATCCTGGCGCGTGAACGGCGTCGCCACCGGCAGGCTTGCGCCGTCGCTGGCGATCGTCGCGCGCAGATAATCCTGCCGCTGGTCGTTTTGCGGCAGATCGGCGCCCAGCAAGGCGGGGCGCGAGGGATCGCGGCCGGCGTCCGTGTCGCCGGTGAGCGCGCGCACTAGCGGAACGAGAAACAGCACCGCGCAGACGATGGCCGACACCGGATTGCCCGGCAGGCCGAGAATGCGCATGTCGCCGATGCGCCCATGCATGAGCGGCTTGCCCGGCCGCAGCGCGATGCGCCAGAAACCAAGCTCCATGCCTTCGCGCGCAAGCGCGGTCTGCACGAGATCATGGTCGCCCACGCTCGCGCCGCCAAGCGTCACGAGCACGTCGGCCTGCGCGTCGCGCGCGCGTCGGATCGCGGCTTCGAGCGCGGAGAAATCATCGCCGGCGATGCCAAGGTCGATCACGTCGGCGCCGGCGAGGCGCGCATAGGCGCCCACGGCGAAATTGTTGGAGGCGACGATCTGGTCGCGGCCGGGCTGCGCGCCGGGGCGCACGAGTTCGTCGCCGGTCGCCAGAACCGCGACGCGCGGCTTGCGCGCGACCGGGACGCAGGGATGGTTCATCGCGGCGGCAAGGGCGAGTTCGGCGGGGCCGAGCAGGCGGCCGGCGTCGAGCAGCGCGTCGCCTTGCGAAAAATCGAGACCCGCGCGGCGCACATAGCGACCCGCCGGCTCGCTGACGAGCGCGTCCACGGTTCCCTCGCCCGCCCGCGCGTCTTCCTGAATGAGAATGCAATCGGCGCCGTCGGGCACGGGCGCGCCGGTGAAGATGCGCACGGCCTCGCCCGCCTCGACGCGCCCCTCGAAGCCATGGCCGGCGGCGCTGGCGCCGATCACCTTGAGGCTCACGGGCGTTTGCGCGCCCGCCTGCGCGATGTCGGCCGCGCGCAGCGCGTAACCGTCCATGGCGGAGACGGGGCAGGGCGGCTGCGTGCGCGTGGCGGCGAGGGGGCGCGCGAGCCTGCGGCCCAGCGCATGCTCCAGCGCGACGTCTTCGGCGGCCAGCGGCGCGGGCGCGCTGGCGAGAATGCGCGCCAGCGCGTCTTCCACGGACAGGAGCGGCGATGGCGCCATTCTATGCGTCCTCGCGTTTCCAGTCGCCGGACTTGCCGCCCGCCTTCTCCACCATGCCCACGCCCTCGATGGTCATGAAACGGTCGACGGCCTTCACCATGTCGTAGATCGTGAGGCAGGCGACGCTGGCGGCGGTGAGCGCCTCCATCTCCACGCCGGTCTTGCCGGTGAGGCGGCATTCCGCGCGCACGCGCACGCCGGGCAGGGACTCGTCGCAAGTCAGGTCCACCACGACTTTCGACAGCGCGAGCGGATGGCACAGCGGGATCAGCTCATGTGTGCGTTTGGCGGCCATGATCCCGGCGATGCGCGCGGTTCCCAGCACGTCGCCTTTCTTGGCGTCGCCGGAGCGGATCAGCGCCAGCGTCTCGGGTTTCATCACCACGCAGCCGACCGCGACCGCCACGCGCTGCGTCTCCGCCTTGTCCGACACGTCCACCATGCGCGCTTCGCCGGAGTCGGCGATATGGGTGAGCTTGCCGGCGTCGGCTTCGGCTTTCTTGTTTGCGGCGCTCATGCGGGCGCCCCATGCAGGAGGTCGTGGGTCGCGCGGGCCACGTCGGCCTGTCGCATCAGGCTTTCGCCCACGAGGAAGGCGCGAACGCCCGCGCGCGCCAGACGCAGGCAATCGGCATGTGAGCCGATGCCGCTTTCCGCCACCGCGATGCGGTCGGCGGGGATGAGCGGCGCGAGCCGTTCGGTGACGTCGAGCGTGGTGTGGAACGAGTGGAGATCGCGATTGTTCACGCCCACAAGGCGCGTCTCGAGGCGCAGCGCGCGCAGCAATTCGTCCTCGTTATGCACTTCCGCCAGAACGTCCATATGCAGGTCGTGGGCGGCCTTGTTCAGCTCGCGCGCCGTCGCGTCGTCCACGCCGGCCATGATGATGAGAATGCAATCGGCGCCCCAGGCGCGCGCCTCATAGACCTGATAGGGATCGTAGAGGAAATCCTTGCGCAGCGCCGGCAGGCGCACGGCGTCGCGCGCGGCGGTCAAAAACTCCGGCGCGCCCTGAAACGAGGGTCCGTCGGTGAGCACCGACAGGCAGGCGGCGCCGCCGGCCTCATAGGCCTGCGCAAGTTTCGGCGGATCGAAATCCGCGCGGATGAGGCCTTTCGACGGGC
>CAIXDD010000419.1 GCA_903918155.1 uncultured Hyphomicrobiales bacterium | reverse complement strand
GCCCTCGCGGCTGCGCTGGCGCTCGCCGGCGCCGCGTTCAGCGGCGATGCGGCCGCGCTCGTGGGCCCCACCCGCGCGCCCAGCGAAGCCGAAGCGGCGCTGGCGGTGATGGTGTTGATGAACAAGCCGCAGGGCGGCGGTTTCTGCACCGGCGTTGCGCTGGCGCCGGACGTGGTGCTCACCGCCGGCCATTGCGTGCATGGCGCGCGCGCCGTCGCCGTCAACGCCGCGCGCACGGGCGCCGCGCGCATCATCGAGGCGCGCGACATCCTGCTTCATCCCGAATTCCGGCCCGACGCCGAAAAGCGCCGCGTGCGCACCATCGACCTGGCGTTGGTGCGCCTGTCGGCGCCGCTTCCCGCCGGATTCGCGCTGGCGCGCCTAGCGGGCGACGGCGCGACGAAAATCGGCGAGACCTTCGTCGCGCTGGGCTACGGCCTCACCCGCGAGGGCGAGGAGCGCAGCGCCGGCCTGTTGCGCGCGGGCGCGGTCGCGACGCGCGAACCACTGTCCTCCGTCCTGCTTTGGGCGAAGGACCCTGCGGGCAAGGGGCTTGGCGTGTGCACTGGGGATTCCGGCGGCCCGCTGATGCGCGCCGACGGCGGGGTGTTCGCGCTCGCCTCTTTCGGCGCGGGCGACGGCAAGAGCCGCTGCGGCGCTCTGACGCAAGCCACGATCCTGGCGCCGCATGCGGACTGGATCGCGCGCACGCTGGCCGGCTGGCGCTAGCGCGTCGCGCTTACGCCGCGCCGAATTTCAGCAGACGGATGGCGTCGAAATCCTGCACGCCGCCGCCCACGCGCTTGGTGACGTAGAACAGCACATAGGGCTTGGCGGAATAAGGATCGCGCAACACGCGCACGCCCTGGCGGTCCACCACGAGATAGCCGCGCCGGAAATCGCCGAAGGCCAGCGAAAAGCTGTCGGCCGCGATGTCGGGCATGTCCTCCGCCTCGACGATGGGAAAATTCATCAGCGAGGCGACGCCGCCCGCCACCGCCGGCGGCTGCCACAAATATTCGCCCGTGGTCGCCTTGAGCTTGCGGATGGCGGCCTGCGTCTTGCGGTTCATCACGAAACGCGCATTCTGGCGATAGCCGGCGCGCAGCGAATAGACGAGATCGACGAGAATGTCGGACGGATTGGCGGCCGGCAGGGCGCCGGGGGCGCCGGTGGGCAGATAGCCGATCTTCCCGTGGCCCAGCGCGTTCATCGCGGTCTTGGGATAAGCGAGAAAGCCCATGGGCCGTCCCGTTCCATTGCCGTTCACAAAGGCCGCGCCCTCCTGTTCGGCGAAGGTCGTGTCGATCTCTTCGGCAAGCCATTGCTCGACGTCCACAGCCCCGTCATCGAGCAAAGTCTGCGTGGCGGAGGGCATGGCGTAAAGCTCCATCGCCGGAAAATTCATGTCGGCGAATTGGGGGCTATTGGTTTGCGGACGCGCGGCGTTCTCCGCCACCCAGCCGGCGGCGGCCGCCACGATCGGATAGGCCTTGCGATAAGCGGCGCCGGAAATCTCGCGCACGCTCGCAATGGCGCGGATCGGCGACAATGCGGCGAGGCGCTGCACGATTTCGCGCTCCGCAGGCTGCGGAACGAGGAAGCCGCCGTCGGGACCGGAGGTCGCCGACATGGCCTTCTCCTCCATCGCCTTCAAACCGGCGCTTTCGCCGGCGCGCATATAGGCGCGGAAGGCGGACTTGTGCTCGCGGACGGAAAAGCCCACGTCGCGCTCCTCGCGCGCCAGCAGCGGGCGCGCGCCCTGCATCGCCTGTGCGTCGAGGCGCCGCTTGGTTTCGTCGAGCGTGCGGTCGATGCGCGCAAGCTTCTCCTGCGTCAGGACGTCGGCGCCCATGCGCCGCCCGATCTGCGCAAGACGTTCGTCATTGGTTTCGCGGAAGGCCGCGAAGGCTTCGTGGAGCGCGGCGAAATCCTCGCCGGCGGATTTGGTTTCGATCTGGGGAAACGCCTGGTGCATGTTTTCTCGCCTTCATGAAACGCCGTCGGGGGGAAGCGCGCGGGCGCGACGGCGGCG
>CAIXDD010000418.1 GCA_903918155.1 uncultured Hyphomicrobiales bacterium | reverse complement strand
TGAGCTTCGAACGGGGGGAAATCGTTTCCCACGCTCCGAAATTTTTTTCTAAAGCGCGGCGTTTTTCGGGAACTTCCGCCGCAGCTTGCGGTTGACTTGCCGACAAGGTTCAGCGGGCCGGACGACGCCTCGCGCCTTGGTCAGCGTCCGGGCCTGCGCGCCGGACGTTCGGTTTGTCGCGTCATCAGATGGATGCCTCATGGAAACTGAAAAGCCCGTTCGCAAATCCACCCGCGGTTTCGCTTCGATGGATCCTGAAAAACAGCGCCAGATCGCGCGCAAGGGCGGCACCAGCGTGCCCAAGGAGAAACGCAGCTTCTCGCGCAATCGTTCACTCGCCGCCGAAGCCGGCCGCAAGGGCGGACAAAGCGTTCGCCCCGCGATGCGCAGTTTCTCGCGCGACCACGAACTGGCGAGCGAAGCCGGCCGCAAGGGCGGGCACGCCTCCCATGGCGGGCGCGACGGCGAAGCGCGCGATTCGGAAAAATAAGCGGCTGACGTTCAGGCGTCCGGCAGCAGATATGCGTGCATCGGGTCCGCTGGAGCGCCTTCCAGCGGTCCCGACGCGTCCGGCCGCCAGGCGATCACGTCCTCGATGCGTCGGGCGAGCGCGATGTCGCGCTCGGTGATTCCCTGCGCGTCATGGCTCCAGAGCGCCACGTCGACGCGCCCCCATGCGATCGCGATCTCGGGATGGTGCCACGCCTGCTCGGCCAGATGCCCCACCGCATTGGCCAGCATCATGGCGCTCTTGAAGCCGTTCGCCCTATAGGTGCGGCGGATGGCGTTCGCCTCCAGCCGCCAGGCCGCCAGAGACCCGCTCAAAAGACGCGCGACCTCCGCGGGCTCCAAAGCCTGTGCGCTTGCGCTCATCGTTTCCTGTCTCCGCAAAATCCCGTCTTCGACCAAACTAGGGCGCGAAACGCCGCAAGGCCACCAGGCTGCGCGCGAGATCCTCCGCAAGCGCCGCGAGAAAGGCGTCGCCTTCGCGCGCCAGAAGAGCGGCGCTCGCCTCGCGCCAGGCGACGCAGCGCGCAAAGACGCGCCGCGCCCCCAGATTGCCCGCAGCGCTTCCCAGCCCATGCAAAAGCGCGTGAAAGGTCTCCACGTCGCCGGCCCGCAGCGCGGCGCACAGCGCCGGCGGCGCCATCGCGCATTCGAGGGCGAATTGGTCCAGCAACGCGCCGAGGAAGCGCTCCCCGCCCAGCCGCAACAAGGCGGAGACCGTCGCGTCGTCGATCAGCGGCGCGTCGCAGGCGAGCGCGGAGCGGGTCAAGGCGCTCTCCGGCGGACAGCGGGCGCGCAAAATCGCCCGCGCATGAGCGCGCAAGATCGCCCGCGCATGAGCGCGCACGGGCTGGGCTCCCCCGGGCTCATGACGCGGCCCGCCGCACGGGATCGAGGGCGCCCGGCAGGCGCGGACGGGCTGGGCGCGCGCGCTCCCCGCCGGGCGCGGCGAGGCCCGCAAGGCTGGAGACGTCAAGGTCGGTCACGTCGATGGAGCAGGTGAACACGCCCGACACCTCGTCGTCGCCGAATCGCAGCGGCGTCTTTTCAGTCACCAGCAGACGCGTGCGCCCGAGCGCATCCGCCGCGCGTTCGAGAAAGCGATGCGCCGGCGCGTCGCCGGCCGCGATCTCCCGGTCGCGTTGCGCATGAGCGTCGGCGCGGGCCGCCCCGAAAAGCTGCGCGAGCGGGCGATCCGCCGCATCCGCGGCGGCGCAGCCGGCGAATTCGGCCTGCTGGGCGTTGACGAAAAGGACCGAGCCGTCGGGAGCCGTCGCGCTCAGCAAGCCCGGCAAGCGCTCGATCACGCAAGCCATGCGCGCCCGCAGGTCCGCGAGCGCGCGCGCATGCCGATCCTCCAGCTCGCGGCCGCGCGCGGCCGCCTGCGCGAGCAGCGCCTGGCTTCGATGCATGCGCAGGAGATTGCGCGCGCGGGCGACGAATTCATGATGATCGACGGGCGAAGCGAGGAAATCCGTCGCGCCCTCCTCCAGCGCGCGCAGGCGGACCTGCCGCTCTTCGTGGATCGTGACCACGATGACGGGAATTTCCGACGCGCCGGGCAGGCGACGAAAGCGCCGCACGAATTCCGCTCCGTCCCAATGGGGCATGTGATAATCGGTGATGACCAGATCGGGCAGCTCGCGCTCGAGCGCCTGAATGGCCTCGCGCGGATCCGCAAACAGGCGCAAGCGAACGTCCGCCTCCACTTTCGCGGCGAGCGCAGCGAATACGCTTCTGTTGATGGGCCGATCGTCGATGATGACGACAAGCGACATGGCGAGCTCTCCCGGCGATCTCTCCCGCCGGTGGCGCTCGGCGCGCGCCGGCGAAGGCGCGCCGGGGCGCAAAGACTGTCAGTTTTAAATTAAAGTCTGCCTATCACGCGCGATTTATGGGCGTCCCACGCTGACGTAGCGGAAGCCGCGGCGCCGCATGTCGGCGGGGCGATAGATGTTGCGCAGGTCGACGACGACCGGCTCGGCCAGCGCATCGCGCACGCGATCGAGATCAAGCGCGCGGAACGCATCCCATTCCGTCACGATGACCAGGGCATGGGCGCCTTCGACGCAGGCATAGGCGTCCTCGCAGAAGCCCACGCCCGGCAGGAGGGGGCGCGCCTGGCTCATGCTTTCGGGATCGAAGGCGCGCACGCGCGCGCCCAGCGCCTGCAGGGCGGAGGCGATGACGAGCGAGGGCGCGTCGCGCATGTCGTCGGTGTTGGGCTTGAAGGCGAGGCCGAGCAGGGCGACCGTCTTGCCGGTCACGGAGCCGCCGCAAGCGTCGAGCACCTTGTCGGCCATGCGCCGCTTGCGCGTTTCATTGGCGGCCGCCACGGTCTCGACGATGCGCACGGGCGCGCCCGCTTCCTGCGCCGTGCGCACAAGCGCCAAAGTGTCCTTGGGAAAACAGGAGCCGCCATAGCCCGGGCCCGCATGCAGGAATTTGGAGCCGATGCGATTGGCGAGGCCGATGCCGCGCGCCCCGTCCTGCACATTGGCGCCGACCTTCTCGCACAGGTCCGCGATCTCGTTGATGAAGGTGATCTTGGTCGCCAGAAAGGCGTTGGCGGCGTATTTCGTCAGCTCGGAGGTTCGCCGGCTCGTGAAGAGGATCGGCGGCTGGTTGAGATAGAGCGGGCGGTAGATCTCCTCCATCACCTCGCGCGCGCGCGCGTCCTCCGCGCCGACGACGATGCGGTCGGGCCGCTTGAAATCGCCGATGGCGGCGCCCTCGCGCAGGAATTCGGGATTCGACACGACCGAGAATTCAGCGTCGGGGCGCGTCTCGCGCACGATGCGCTCCACCTCGTCGCCCGTGCCCACAGGCACGGTCGATTTCGTGACGACGACCGTATAGCCCTTCAGCGCGGCTGCGATCTCGCGCGCGGCCCCATAGACGTAAGAGAGGTCCGCATGGCCGTCGCCGCGTCGCGAGGGCGTGCCCACGGCGATGAAGACGGCGTCGGCCTCTCCCACCGCCGTCGCGAGGTCCGTGGTGAAGGACAGGCGCTTCTGGCGCGCATTGGTCTCGACGAGTTCAGGCAGGCCCGGCTCGAAGATCGGCGATTCGCCGCGCTTGAGCGCCTCGATGCGCGACTCGTCGCGGTCGACGCAAACGACGACATGGCCGAAATCGGCGAAACAGGCGCCGGACACGAGACCGACATATCCTGAACCAATCATTGCGATGCGCATGGGCGGCCCTCTTTGCAGCAGCGACGCCTTAGCACCTTTGCGCCGCAGAAGGAAAGCTGGATCACGACTGACCTTGCGTCACGCAAACGGAAACGGGCGGCCGCAGCCGCCCGTCCCCGTCGCATCCGATGCGCGGCGTCTCAGCCGCCGACGTAATTGCCGTATTTGACGAGATTCTGCTTCTGCGCCTCGTTGCGCGGCGGCAGTTTGAAGAGCTTGTGCGCCGTGCCGCCGAGAATGTTGTGCCTGGCCTTGTCCGTGAGGAAGGGCAGGTCCCAGATCGTGGAGGGCAGGTCGAAGTCCCAGTGCGGATAATCGGAGGCATAAAGAAGCTGCGTCTCCGCATTGATCATGCGGAACGTGGTCTCCAGCGCCTCCATGTCCTGAATCTCCATGGGCTGCGACGTGTAGAACATGTCGCGCATGTAATCGGACGGCTTCTTCTTCAGCACCGGGCATTCCGACGGCCGCAGCATATATTCATGGTCGAGACGCTGCATGAGGAAGGGGATCCAGGCCAGGCCCGCCTCGATCCACAATACGGGGAGTTTGGGGAAACGTTCGCCCATGCCGTTCACCACCCAATTGGTGCAGTGAAGGATGTTGAACCACGAGAAGCCGAGCGCATGGGCCGAGAGGAAGCGGTTGCAGCTCTGGAACGTGTTCGAGCCCCAATTGGGACCGGAGTGGAAGGCGATGGCGAGCCCGCGCTCCTCGATGGCGCGATAGACCTTCATATAGGCGTTGTCGCTGACCGACATTTTCTCGCGCACGGAGGTGATCATGAACCCGCCGACGCCCTTGCGGTCGCCGAAGGTCTCGACCATGCGCAGCGAGCCTTCGGGATCGCTGAATGGCAGGCAGAGCATCGTATACATGCGGCCGTTGGTGTCGGGCAGCGCCTTTTCGGTGACCCAGCGCGCATAGGCCCAGCACAATTCGAACTCCATCTCCTTCTGGGGATGCAGGCCGACATTGAGCATGCCTGTGGGAAAGAGGCACGAATAATCCACGCCCATGGCGTTCATCCAGCGGTCGCCGAGCTGGGCGTCGCGCTGGCGCTTGTCGTCGGTCTTCTCGGAGGCGCGCAGCGGATAGCGCGTCACGCGCCCGCCCATGTCCTGATAGCCGAAGCCGCTGGGCATCACATTGCCGCGGCCGCCCTTGGCGCGGCTGGAGAGCGCGAGCTGCTTGAGCACCTCGTTCTCCATATAGGGCAGGATCTCGGCGAAATTCTCGTTCTCGTAATGATGCGCGTCGGTGTCGACGATGAGCACGTCGTCGAACTTGCGATCCTTGACCTGCTTGGCGGCGTGGGCCAGCAGTTTCGTGGTGTTCAGCTCTTCGACGGTGACGCGGCGTCCGCGGTCTGCGATGAGGTCCATGGGATTCCCCTTTTCGTTTGACGTTGATGTCTGCTCAGGCGTGTTTTCGGAATTGCGTTGCGATCATGGGGCGGGCGCGTCAGCCCGAACTCCAACTCTGCCACATGCCAAGTTCGAAGACTTGCAGGTCGACGGCCTTCAGGAGCGCGCCGCACATGACCATGACGTCCGTGGCGGTCACGGGCGCGCCCTGCGCGGTGAGGATGGGATAGCGCTCGCCCATCTCGTGATTGGCCGCATAAAGCCGGCAGAGCGCCGCCGCCAGCGCCTGCTGGGCGTGCGGCTGCACCTTGTCCAGCTCGCCGCGGGCGAGGCCCGATTCGATCAGCGCGGCGATGCGCAGCGCGTCTTTCGTCTCGGGCGTCTCCAGACGCGGCGCCGGCGCGGGAATGCGCCGCAGCACTTCGACCTTGCGTTGGGGCGCAGGCGGAGAGGGCGCGAAGGCGCCGCCCTTCTTTTCCTCGAGCTTGCGGAGCGCGGCGGAATTCGGCTTCACGCCGCCGGCCAGAGCCTTCAGGAAGGCCGCCTTCTGCGCCGGCGTGGGATCGCCGTCGCCGGCCTTGGCGCGCGAGGGCGCCTTTCGCGCGGCGGCCTTTTTCGCCGCAGGCGCCGGTTTGGCGGCTGCGCGCGGGGCGGCCTTCGCCTTGCTGGCGGGCGACTTGCTGGCAGGCGACTTGCTGACAGGCGACTTGCTGGCAGCCGCCTTGGCGCCTTTAGGCGAGGACATAAACCTCGTCTCCCTTCTGCACGACGTCGTATTTCCGCAGCTTGATGCGACGGTCGGCGACATGCTCGCCGGTCTTCATGTCATATTCATAGCCATGCCACGGACAGACGAAATTCATGTCCGACTCATGGAAATGCAGGCCCATCGACGTCTTGTCCTCGCGCAAGGGCTCGATCACGCGCGCGATCGTGAGGCCCTCGCAGGCCGGGCCGCCCTGATGCAGGCAAAAATTGCTATAGGCGTAGAAGGCGCCTGCGTGGCGGAACACGCCGATCTCATCCTCGCCGATGCGGATGATCTGGCGTTCGCCATCCTTGAATTCAGAAGCCTTGCCGACAAATTGCTCCGCCATGGAGTCGCTCCCTTTTCTTGCGTTCTGTTTTGGACGGCGCGTCCCGTTCTGGACTGAGCCGGCCGTCGCTTGAGACGCATCTTGAGCCGACCGGATCCGGCTGTCCAAAGCTTTTTCTTTGGATCAGCCCTCAGATTTTCTTTTATCGGAGCGCGCGGGCATAGGGGGCCACGCTTTCGAGCAGGCGCTCCACCGTGCGGTCGAGATAGGCCTCCAGCGCGGCCTCGCTGGCCAGGGATTCGCGTTCAGCCGGCCGCACCACATAGAGCGTGCGCGTGAGGGTCGGCCGGTCGATGCGCCGCGCGACGAGGGCCCCGCTGCGCAATTCCTCCGCCGCCAGGCTGAAGGGCATCACGCTCGCCGCCTCCCCGCGCAGGATCATCGCGCGCATCGACGTCACCGAATGAACCTCATAGGCCAGACGCAGGCTGAGCGAGAGGCGGCGCG
>CAIXDD010000417.1 GCA_903918155.1 uncultured Hyphomicrobiales bacterium | reverse complement strand
GCCGAAGGTTCCCTCGCGCGAGGCCATGAGGCCGCCGCCGGGAATGACCGGCGCGCGCTGGATGCTGTGGGTGGCGGTCGCGTCGAGCGCGATGCGGCGCACGGCGCGGGGTTCGCGCGCGCTCTCCGTCGCCGGCTCGGGGACGCGCGCCAGCTGCCGGCGCGGTTCGCCGCGCTCGGAGGCTCCCGCCAGGTCGCGCGCGGCGGCTCCCGCCAAGTCGCGCGCGGGCAGCCGCGGTTCGGCGAGCCGTTTCTTCGCCTGCGCGGCGGGCGTCAGCGTCATGGCGGTGGCGCGCTGTTGCTTGCCGGCGGGCGCGGTCAGCGTCTTGGCCAGCGCGAGGCAGGCGATGAAGACGCCGGCGCCGATCAGCAGGCTGCGGCCGATGGGTTTGGGGGCGGCGACGGCGGCGCGGGCGCGCCGCGCGCCGGGACGGTCAGGCAGAACGATCGACAAGGGCACGACTCCACGCCACAGGACTTCGTTCACCATAGCCCGGCTTGCTGAACTTGAGGTTAACCGTTCAGCCCTCGCCCTCGCCCACATTCGCCTTCACCGCCTCGATGAGCTGTTTCAGCGAGAACGGCTTGGGCAGGAATCCGAAATCCTCCCCCGCCGGCAGATTCTTGGCGAAAGCGTCCTCGGCGTAGCCGGAGACGAAGATCACGCGGCACTTCACGCCGCGCTTGCGCAATTCGCCGAACATGGTCGGCCCGTCCATTTCGGGCATCACCACGTCGGAGACGATGAGGTCGATCTTGCCGCCCGCCTCGTCCACGACTTCGAGCGCCTGCAGGCCGGAGCCCGCCTCGAGAACCGTATAGCCGCGCGACGCCAGCGCGCGGGCGCCGAAGGCGCGCACGGCCTCCTCGTCCTCCACCAGAAGGATCGTGCCATGGCCCGTCGCGTCGACGGTCTTCGAAGGCTCCTCCTTCTTCACGACCTCTTCTTCCGCCTGCGCATGGCGCGGCAGATAGATGCGGAACGTGGCGCCTTCGCCGGGCTCGGATTCGCAGGCGATATAGCCGCCGGTCTGTTTCACGATTCCATAGACCATCGACAGGCCAAGGCCCGTGCCCTTGCCCACTTCCTTCGTGGTGAAGAAGGGCTCGAACATTTTCGCCTTCACGTCGGCGGGTATGCCATGGCCGGTGTCGGACACCTCCACGACGACGTAATCGGCGGGAATGAAGCCCGGCTCCGAAATCGTCTCGCATTCCGCCGCCGTCACATTGCTCGTGGTCAGGCGAATGCGCCCGCCTTCGGGCATGGCGTCGCGGGCGTTGACGACGAGATTCACGACCACTTGCTCGAACTGGTTGAGATCGGCCTTCACAAGCCACAGGTCGCGGCCGTGGCGCACGTCCAGCTCGATCTTCTCGCCCACGAGCCGGCGCAGCAGGTTCTGCAATTCCGACATGACGTCGTTGAGATGCAGCACTTGCGGGCGCAGCGTCTGCCGCCGCGAGAAGGCCAGCAGCTGGCGCACGAGGCCGGCCGCGCGATTGGCGTTCTGCTTGATCTGCATGATGTCCTGGAAGGACGGATCGGTGGGGCGATGACTCGCCAGCAGAAGGTCCGAATAGCCGATGATGGCGGTGAGCACGTTGTTGAAGTCATGCGCCACGCCGCCGGCGAGCTGGCCGATGGCCTGCATCTTCTGCGATTGGGCGAAACTTTCCTGCAGATTGCGCTGTTCGGTGGTGTCGAGCGCGAAAATGTTCACGCGCGCGCCCTCGCCGTCCGCCTCGGCGGGAGAGACGAAGAAGCGCGCG
>CAIXDD010000416.1 GCA_903918155.1 uncultured Hyphomicrobiales bacterium | reverse complement strand
CCTCGCCGCCCTGCCGCTGGTCGCGCTGGCCGCTTTGCTGCGCGCCTTTCCCCCCTTCACGCTGAAGGCGCTGCGCGAATTCGCCATTATGGCGTCGCTCAACATCGTCGCGCCCTTCCTGCTGATCGTCTGGGGGCAGACGCAGATTTCAAGCGGCCTCGCCTCCATCCTCAATGCGACGACGCCGCTCTTCACGGTGGTCGTCGCCCATGTCTGGGGCGACGAGCGTCTGACGCGGCTGCGCGCGACCGGCGTGCTCGTGGGCTTTTCCGGCGTGGTCGCGCTGGCCGGGCCCGCCGCCTTCGGGCGCAGCGAGGCGGGCCTCGCCGCCCATCTGGCCGGCGTGCTCGCCGCCTTCTGCTACGCCTGCGCGGCCGTCTACAGCCGCCGCTTCGTGCGCCAGGGCGTGAAGCCCATGGCGTCGGCCGCCGCCACGACAAGCGCGGGCGGCCTTCTGCTTTTGCCGCTCGCCTTCGCCTTCGAGCGCCCGCTCGCCGTGATGGAGGCGAGTGCGGCCACGATCGCCGCCGTGACGAGCCTTGCGTTGTTCTCCACCACGCTGGGCTACATTCTTTATTATCGCATTCTCGCGCGGTCGGGCTCGACCAATCTCATGCTCGTCACCTTCCTCATGCCGGTGACGGCGATCCTGCTGGGCCGCCTCGTTCTGGACGAGAGCCTGCGCCCCGCCCATTTCCTCGGCATGGGGCTGATCGCCTTCGGACTGGCGCTCATCGACGGGCGCCTCTTCGCGCGGCCCCGCGAGAAAGCGGACAAAAAAGCGGACAAGTGAACGGGCGTCGAAAAGGGGCTTTGCGTCGCGCCGCGCCTGCGTCAGCATGGAGCCTTCCTGCGGAGGGCGCGGCATGCATGATCAGACGGGCGATCAGGCGGACGAGGATCGGCGGTTCATCCGTCAGGCGGGGCTGTTGGCGCGCGCGCGCATGGAGGCGGGCGCAGGCGGGCCGTTCGGCGCGCTGATCGTGCGCGAGGGCGCGGTGATCGCGGAAGGCTGGAACGAGGTGACCTCCGCCCATGATCCCACCGCCCATGCGGAGATCGTCGCGATCCGTCGCGCCTGCGCGGGGGCGGGCGATTTCTCGCTAGCCGGCGCGACGATCTATTCGAGCTGCGAGCCCTGTCCCATGTGTCTGGCGGCCATTTACTGGGCGCGGCTCGACAGGCTCGTCTTCGCCAACAGCCGCGAGGAGGCCGCCGCCATCGGCTTCGACGACGCGCTGATCTATGACGAAGTGCCCAAGCCCGTGCAGGCGCGCCGCCTGCCGACGCGCCGCCTGCCCGATGCGGCCTCGCGCGAGGCGTTCGACGCATGGATGCGCAAGGCCGACCGGATCGCCTATTGATCCCGCCTTCTTGACAGGCCCCGCCCGCCCGCGTCTATGCGCGGCAAGCAATCGGGGCCTGCGCCCCTTCCAGGGGAAACGTCAAGACCATGGGCAAGCTCAAACTCACCCTCGCCTGCGGCGATTACGAGATCGTCCGCGCTCTCAAGGAGGGCGCGGTCTCGCCCGACGGCATCGACCTCACCATCCTCACCGACATGGATTCCACGACGCGGCACTGGCGCTTCCTGCGCAATCGCGAATTCGACGTGGCGGAGGTTTCAAGCTCCTCCTATATCATCGCGCGCGATCAGGACATGCCCTTCGAGGCGATCCCCGTATTCCTGCACCGGCGCCTGCGGCACGGTTTCGCCTTCGTCAATACGTCGAAGGGGATCAAGGAGCCCAAGGACCTCATCGGCAAGAAGGTCGGCGTCAAATCCTTTCAGGTGACGGCGGTCCTGTGGCTGCGCGGCATTCTCGAACAGGAATATGGCGTCCCGCACAGGTCGATCGACTGGTATGCGGAATATGACGAGGACGTCGAGTTCGAGCCGCCGCCGGGCCTCAAGCTCACGCGCATGCGCGACGACCAGAATTGCGAGGACATGCTGGTCGCCGGCGAGCTTGACGCCGTGCTGCACCCCGACCTCATCTGGCCGATCACGAAGAAACATCCCGCCGTCGGGCGCCTCTGGCCCGATTACAAGGCGGAGGAGAAGCGCTATTTTGAGCGCACCGGCATTTTCCCCATCATGCATGTGATGGGCCTCAAACGCGAGGTCGCGGAGCGCTTCCCCTGGGCGCCGGTGGAATTGCACAAGGCTTTCGAGGCCGCCAAATCCATCGCCATGAAGCGCATGGAGAATCCGCGCATCGCCCCGCTCGTGTGGTATCGCGAGGCGTGGGAGGAGCAGGAGGAGATCTTCGGCCCCGATCCGTGGGAATACGGCCTCACCGACGCCAACCGGAAGAATCTCGACACGCTCGTGGGCTATTCCTTCGAGCACGGCCTCATCAAGAAGCGCCTGACGCTCGAAGATCTGTTCCTCGACATGGGCCAGGGCCGCAAGCGCGGCGGAAACAGGATCTGACGGGCGAGGCGCGCGCGTTGACAGGGCGCGCCCGATTGCCGACGATCCCATCCCATAAAGGGAGGAAGCCATGTCGTTTTCGAGAAAATCCGCTTCGCTGGCCGGGGCCTTCGCGGCCGCGCTCGCGGCGTCCGCCGGCGCGGCTTTCGCGCAGGCCGACGCCGGCCCGTTCCGCGACGGCAAGAACCTCACCATGCTCATCGGCTTCGGGCCGGGCGGCGGCTATGACCGCTGGGGCCGCACCGTCGCCCGCCATATCGGCAAGCATCTTCCCGGCAAGCCCACCGGCGTCTCGCAGAACATGCCGGGGGCGGGCAGCTACAACGCCGCCAATACGATTTTCTCGATCTCGCCGAAAGACGGTACGGTGATGGGCATCATCGCGCGCGACGCGCCGCTGGGCCCGCTCACCGGCCAGGCGGGGGCGCGCTTCGACCCGCTGAAGATTGCGTGGATAGGCACGCCCACCACCGAGACCAATGTGTGCATCGCGCGCGCGCAGGCGGACGTGAAGAAGGTCGAGGACCTGCAGACCAAGGAGCTGATCCTGGGCGAGACGGGCGCGGGCACGGGCACGCGCTCCTATCCCAAGGCGCTGTCGGCCATTCTCGGCATGAAGTTCAGGCTGATCGCGGGTTTCCCGTCCTCCTCCGACGTGTTCCTCGCCATGGAGCGCGGCGAGGTGGACGGCATTTGCGAGAGCCTCGACAGCGTGCATGGCAAGAAGCCGGACTGGATCCCCAAGCGCGTCGTGAACGTGCTGTTCCAGGGCGGCGACGCCATCAATCAGGAAATCAAGGACGTTCCGCACATCCTGCAATTCGCCAAGACGGACCAGCAGCGCGCGGAGATCACCTTCCTCTATGCGGGGCAGGGCATCGGGCGTCCCTTCGTGGCGCCGCCCGACATGCCGCCGGCGCGGCTCGCCATGCTGCGCGACGCCTTCAACGCCACGATGAAGGACCCCGAATTCGTCGCCGAAGTGCAGAAGCAAAATCTCGATCTCGACCCGCGCACCGGCGAGCAGCTCGAGAAATTGATCCGCGACATTTACGCGACGCCCAAGCCCATCGTCGAGAAGATCGGCGAACTCATCAAGTAAGGGCTCGCGCATTTTAGCGAGGCCGCGCGTCCGTCCGGGCGCGCGGCCTTTTTCGTGCGGCCGGCGCAACCGTCCGTTAACTCTGCGCGGCTTATGGTTACGTCTGTGTTATCGGGTGACGTGAAGGCGGATCGTATGCGTATGATTTCGGGTGAGGCGAGCAAGGATCTCGCCGAATGGACGGCTCCCGTCGTGATCGACGTGATCAGCGGCGCCTATGGGCGCAGGCTCGCCGAACGGCCGCATTACGCGCGGCCCATCTCGCTGGCGCATTTCAGGATCTGGCGTCATTTGCTGGCCGGCGAATGCGAGGCCGCCATGGCCCAGCGCGAGGGTCTGCGCGCGCTCGCCCTGGAGGCGGGCCTCGACGAGCAGGATCTGCTCGAAGCGGATCGGGAGGTCCTGCTCGAAGTCCTGCAATGCGTGCTCACGCGCTTCCAGCGCTCGCCGCAGATCGCTTGCGGCTATACGCTGACACTTGTGGACGCGGCCTCCTCGCTCGCCGTCGATCAGGCCGCGGCCTGAGGGCGGGGATCGCGCGCGGGCGCGCTTTCCTGTAGGAAGGCGGCTCGTCGCAGCCTCGAACCCCCGGACAACGCCTTGAGCACAGATTGGTCGCCCGACCAGGAACGCGCCCTCGATCAGGTGGGCCGCTGGCTCAAGTCCCGCGGCCGCGGCCGCCAGGATCAGGTGTTCCGCCTCTTCGGTTTCGCCGGCACCGGCAAGACCACGCTCGCTCGTCATGTGGCGGAGGGCGTGGAGGGCGACGTCGTGTTCGCCGCCTACACCGGCAAGGCCGCGCTCGT
>CAIXDD010000415.1 GCA_903918155.1 uncultured Hyphomicrobiales bacterium | reverse complement strand
TGGTCATCAACAAGGACGACCACACCGGCGAAGCGCAGGCTTTCGCGGCCTCCGTGGGCATTCCCGTTCTCGCCGCGATCCCCGCTGACGAAGACATTCGCCGCAAGAGCGCGAATTACGAGATCATCGGCAAGCCCGACGGCATGTGGAGCCCGCTCTTCGAAGAGCTGGCGCGCAATGTCGCCGAAGCCCCGCCAGTGCGCCCCACGCCTCTCACGCAGGATGGCCTGCTCGGCCTGTTCGCGGGCGAGACGGTGGGCCGCGACGTCGTGCTTGAGCCTGCGACGATCGAGGACATGTGCGGCCGCTCGGTGATCGAGAAGCCTTCGCTCGAAGTCGTTTACGAGAGCGTGTGAGGTCACATGAACGAGCGCGTTCCCCCTCTTTCCGCACATTCGACCGACGGCGCCGGCTGCCACGCGGGCGCGGAAGAGATGGCGCGCGCGGCGGCGGCGGCCGGCAAGAGCGAAGTGCTGGAGCGTTACGCGCAGGATTATCCCAAGGGCCCGCACGACCAGCCCCAAAGCATGTGCCCCGCCTTCGGCTCGCTGCGCGTGGGCCTTCGCATGCGCCGCACCGCGACGATCCTGTCCGGCTCCGCCTGTTGCGTCTACGGGCTCACCTTCACGTCGCATTTCTATGGCGCGAAGCGCTCGGTCGGCTATGTGCCCTTCAATTCCGAGACGCTCGTCACGGGTAAATTGTTCGAGGACATTCGCGCGGCCGTGTTCGAAATGGCCGACCCCGCGCTTTACGACGCCATCGTCGTGACGAACCTTTGCGTGCCCACGGCCTCCGGCGTGCCGCTGCAATTGCTGCCCAAGGAGATCAACGGCGTTCGCGTGATCGGGATCGACGTTCCCGGTTTCGGCGTGCCCACCCATGCCGAGGCGAAGGACGTTCTCTCCGGCGCCATGCTGCATTATGCGCGCACCGAAGCCGAGCTTGGCCCCGTGCAGGCGCCGCGCGGAGGGCGCAGCGACAAGCCCACCGTCGCCTTGCTGGGAGAAATGTTCCCCGCCGATCCGATGGGTCTGGGCGCCATGCTGGAGCCGATGGGCCTTGCGGCCGGCCCCGTCGTGCCCACGCGCGAATGGCGCGAATTATATGGCGCGCTCGATTGCGCCGTCGTGGCGGCGATCCATCCTTTCTACAAGGCGTGCGTGCGCGAGTTCGAGGCGGCGCGCCGTCCCATTGTCGGCTCCGCGCCGGTCGGCCGCGAAGGCACGGAAGCCTGGCTCGAAGCCATCGGCGGCGCCTGCAACGTCTCGCGCGAGCGCATCGACGCTGCGAAGAATCGTTTCCTCCCCGCCATCGCCGCCGCGCTCGCCGCCAATCCGGTGAAGGGCCGCATCACGCTGTCCGGCTATGAGGGCTCCGAGCTTCTCGTCGCGCGGCTGCTGATCGAAAGCGGCGCGGACGTGCCCTATGTCGGCACCGCTTGCCCGCGCACGCCCTGGTCGGAAAGCGATCGCGAATGGCTCGCCGCCCGCGGCGTCGAGGTCGTCTTCCGCGCGTCGCTGGAACAGGATCTGGCGGCGATGAAACATCATCGCCCCGATCTCGCCATCGGCACCACGCCTGTCGTGCAGAAGGCGAAAGAGCTGGCGATTCCCTCCCTCTATTTCACCAATCTCGTATCCGCGCGCCCGCTCTTCGGTCCCGCAGGCGCCGGTTCGCTCGCGCAAGTGGTCAACGCCGCCATCGCCGGCAAGCCGCGCTTCGATGAGATGACGGCTTTCTTCGAGGGCGTCGGCGTCGGCCACGCCGCCGGAACCTGGCAGGACGCGCCGCAGGATCGTCCCGAATTCCGCGCCGCTTACGCGAAGAAGATCGCGAAAGCCGCCGCCGCGCGCAATGTGGAGGAGGCGATATGACGCTCATCCTCGACCACGACAGGGCCGGCGGTTATTGGGGCGCGGTCTACGCCTTCTCCGCCATCAAGGGATTGCAGGTGATCGTCGACGGCCCGGTGGGCTGCGAAAACCTGCCCGTGACCGCGGTGTTGCATTACACCGACGCGTTGCCGCCCCATGAATTGCCCGTCGTCGTCACGGGACTGGGCGAAGAGGAACTTGCCCAGCACGGCACCGAACAGGCGATGAAACGCGCCCATGGCGTGCTGCAGCAAGACATGCCCAGCGTCGTCGTCACCGGCTCCATCGCTGAAATGATCGGTGGCGGCGCGACGCCGGAAGGCACGAGCATCCAGCGCTTCCTGCCGCGCACGATCGACGAGGACCAATGGCAGAGCGCGGACCGCGCGCTCGTCTGGCTCTGGAAAGAATATGGGCCCAAGCGCGCCCCCAAGCCGAAGGCGCGCGCGCCCGGCGCCCGGCCGAAGGTGAATATCGTCGGCCCCATGTATGGCGTGTTCAACGGCCCCTCGGACCTGCATGAGATGCGCAGGCTCATCGAAGGAATCGGCGCCGAAGTCGCGATGACGTTCCCCATGGGATCGCATCTGGCCGATGTGGGAAAGCTCGCCGAGGCCGAGGTCAATATCTGCATGTATCGGGAATTCGGCGCCGCCTTGTGCGAGACGCTGGAGCGCCCGTGGCTGCGCGCGCCCATCGGCCTGCACAGCACGACCAAATTCCTGCGCGCGCTCGGCGAGCTGCTCGAGATCGATCCCGAGCCCTTCATCGAGCGCGAGAAACATACGACGATCAAGCCGCTCTGGGATCTGTGGCGCTCGGTCACGCAGGATTTCTTCGGCACCGCGAGTTTCGCCGTGGTCGCCACCGACACTTATGCGCGCGGCTTGCGTCATTTTCTCGAAACGGAAATGGGCCTGCCCTGCGCCTTTGCGATCTCCCGCAAGCCGGGCGAGAAGACCGACAATCCGGCGGTGCGCGACGCGATCCGCAAGACGCCGCCGCTGGTTCTGTTCGGCAGTTTCAACGAGCGCATGTATCTCGCGGAAGCGGGCGGGCGCGGCGTCTATGTGCCGGCCTCCTTCCCCGGCGCGATCATCCGCCGCCATGTGGGCACGCCCTTCATGGGCTATTCGGGCGCCGTCTACCTGGTGCAGGAAGTCTGCAACGCGCTGTTCGACGCGCTCTTTCACATCCTGCCGATGGCGGCCGATCTCGACCGGATCGAGGCCACGCCCTCGCGGCTGGAGAGCCAATTGCCCTGGGCTGAAGAAGCGCAGGCGATGCTCGACGACGTTCTCGCGCAGAGCCCCGTGCTCGTGCGCATTTCGGCGGCGCGACGCTTGCGCGATGCAGCCGAACGCAGCGCCCGCAGCGCGGGCATCGATCTCGTCACCAAAGATTGCGTCCAAAGCGCACGCCGCGCCTTGTTCGAAGGGAGCATGTCATGACCATCCTTCAGGAAGCGCACAAGGAAGCGGCTTTCGCGCCCGCGCTGGCCGCGCGCGCGACGGCGCCCGTCTCCGCGCCCGCGTCGGCGCGCCGTCGTCGCGTCGCGCGCGACACGCTCGAATACAAGGCGATCTATGTGATCACCTTTCCCCTGTTTCTGTTCGCCGCGGCGGCCGGTCGCTTGACCGGCTCCTCGACGGGCCAGGAACGCCGCTCCGTTTTCGGAGAGGCGAATGAGCTTGCGAGCGCAACGATCCCCATGGCTTTCATGGGGTGAGTGGGTTCGCAAGCGCTTCCCGCGCGAGCGGGGAGATGTCGTCGACGCGCGTTCGCGCGTTGAAGCATCCGGCGCGTGCATCGTCGAGTGGACGGCGGCGCGTCGGGTTGCAGCGGAGGTTAGCAAAATGATGGAAAACAAGAGAAGTACGATCACCGGTCTGAACGAAGAGGAAGCGCGGGAATACCACTCGTTCTTCGTCTCCAGCACGATCGGCTATATCGTGATCGCCATTATCGCGCACTTCCTCGTGTGGCAGTGGCGTCCGTGGTTCCCGAGCTCGAAGGGCTACGCCCTTCTCGAGGGCGCTGCGGCCAGCGTGACCAGCCTTATCGGCTAGGAGGATCCCAATGTATAAAATTTGGTACATCATGGACCCCCGTCGGTCACTCATCGCGTTGGGCCTGTTCCTCGCGACTTTGGCCTTCACGCTCCACTTCATCATGCTCAGCACCGATCGGTTCAACTGGATCGAAGGTCCGCGCGCTGCGCGCGCCAAGACCAGCGAACTGGCGCCTGCGCCCACGCCTGTGGGCTATGTCGTCAATTTCGTCGGCTGAGTCACGAGACCGCGATCGAACCGGGCGGGCTTCGTCCCGCCCGTGTTCACCACGCCTTGATGTAGCTTTGCGACGTGCGGCTGGGCCGTCGCACAAGTTGGGGGATGACGCGCATGGCAATGCTCAGCTTTGAGAAGAAATATCGTGTGCGTGGCGGCACGCTGATCGGCGGCGATCTGTTCGACTTCTGGGTCGGGCCGTTCTACGTCGGGTTTTTCGGCGTCACGACGGTGCTTTTCGCCGCGCTTGGCACGGCTCTTATTTTCTACGGCGCGTCGCAGGGGGGCACTTGGAACCCCTGGCAGATCAGCATCGCGCCGCCCGATCTGAAATACGGACTTGGCCTCGCGCCTCTCATGGAAGGCGGGTTGTGGCAGATCATCACGGTCTGCGCGATCGGCGCTTTCAGCTCATGGGCGCTGCGTGAAGTCGAGATCTGCCGGAAACTGGGCATGGGCTATCATGTGCCCTTCGCCTTTTCGGTGGCGATCTTCGCTTATGTGACGCTGGTGGTGATCCGCCCCGTCCTTCTGGGCGCGTGGGGCCATGGCTTCCCCTATGGCATCTTCAGCCATCTCGATTGGGTGTCGAACGTCGGGTATCAATACCTGCACTTCCACTACAATCCCGCGCATATGATCGCCGTCACCTTCTTCTTCACGACGACGATGGCTCTCGCGCTCCATGGCTCGCTCATTCTCTCGGCGTCCAATCCGAAGAAGGGCGACGTGATGAAGACGCCCGAGCACGAGAACACATTCTTCCGCGACGCCATCGGCTATTCGATCGGCGCGCTGGGCATCCATCGTCTGGGCCTGTTCCTGGCCTTGTCCGCGGGCTTCTGGAGCGCCGTGTGCATCGTCATCAGCGGCCCGTTCTGGACCCGCAGCTGGCCCGAATGGTGGGGCTGGTGGCTCGAATTGCCGATCTGGCGTTAAGGGAGGCGAGCTGTGGATTATCAAAACATCTTCACACGCGTCCAGGTGCGCGGCCCCCTCTATGCGGGCGTCGCGGCCAAGGACCAAGGCGCCTTCCAGCGAGGCGAGACGTCGTTCTTCTTCTACTGGGCCGGCAAGCTCGGCGACGCGCAGATCGGGCCGATCTATCTGGGCTATCTGGGCGTGGCCTCGATCGTGTGCTTCGTCGTCGCCTTCGAGATCGTGGGCCTCAACATGCTGGCGCAGGTGAACTGGGATCCCATCCAGTTCGTGCGGCAATTGTTCTGGCTCGCGCTGGAGCCGCCGGCGCCCAAATACGGCCTCAGCATTCCCCCGCTTGCGGAAGGCGGCTGGTGGCTCATGGCGGGCGGCTTCCTGACCGCCTCCATCTTCCTGTGGTGGGCGCGCATGTATCGTCGCGCGCGTCAGCTGGGCATGGGCACGCATGTGGCCTGGGCTTTCGCGGCGGCCATCTGGCTCTATCTGGTGCTCGGCTTCATTCGCCCGATCTTCATGGGCTCTTGGAGCGAGGCGGTGCCTTTCGGCATCTTCCCGCATCTGGATTGGACGGCGGCTTTCTCGATCCGCTACGGCAATCTCTTCTACAATCCGTTCCATGCCCTTTCGATCGTCTTCCTCTATGGCTCGACGCTGCTCTTCGCGATGCATGCGGCGACCATTCTGGCGGTCGGTCGATACGGCGGCGAGCGCGAATTGGAGCAGATCGCCGATCGCGGCACCGCCTCTGAGCGCGCCGGCCTCTTCTGGCGCTGGACCATGGGCTTCAACGCCACGATGGAATCCATCCATCGCTGGGCGTGGTGGTTCGCGGTGCTTTGCCCGCTCACGGGCGGCATCGGCATCCTGCTCACTGGCACGGTGGTCGACAATTGGTATCTCTGGGCGGTGAACCACGGCGTGGCGCCCGCCTATCCGGGTTATGTCCCGCCGACGGTCGATCCGGCCGCTCTTGTTGGAGGCGCGCGATGAAAACTTTGTTGTCTCACGCGCCGCGACTCGGCCTGGCGTTCGGCGTCGCCCTCGCGGCGGGCCTGCTCGCAGGCTGCGAGGTTCCGCCGCAAAAGTCGGAGCAGAGCGGCTATCGCGGCACGGGCATGGCGCAAATCACCAGCCCCGAGACGCTGGAGAAGATCGCCGCCGCCAATGGGATTCCCGAAGCGCAGCCTGACGCCGACGACGGCGGCCCGCGCGCGAAGGAGGCCTATCAGAACGTGCAGGTGCTCGGCCATCTCAGCGAAGGCCAGTTCCTGCGCGTCATGACCGCGATCACCGAATGGGTTTCGCCCGAACAGGGCTGCGCCTATTGCCACAACGTCGAGAATCTTGCGGACGATTCGCTCTACACCAAGAAGGTGTCGCGCCGCATGCTTCAGATGACGCAGGCGATCAACACGCAATGGACCTCGCATGTCGCCCAGACCGGCGTGACCTGCTACACCTGCCACCGCGGCCAGCCCGTGCCGGCGAACATCTGGTTCTCCGACAAGGGCGCGCAGACGGCGGGCTTCGCCGCTGATCCCTCGGGCCAGAACGCGCCCGCCAAATCGGTGGCCTATTCCTCGCTCCCGCGCGATCCCTTCACGTCGCTTCTGATGGGCAAGGGGCAGATCCGCGTCAATGGCGTGGAAGCGCTCGCCGGCAAGCCGGGCGAGCCGATCCAGTCGGCGGAAAGCACCTATGCGTTGATGATGCATATGTCGACCGGGCTCGGCGTGAATTGCACCTTCTGCCATAATTCGCGCGCGTTCTCGGATTGGGCGCAATCGCCGCCCCAGCGCGTGACCGCCTGGCACGGCATCCAGATGGTGCGCGGCTTGAACAACGACTATCTCGAGCCGCTGCGCACGACCTACCCTGCTGAACGGCTTGGCCCGGAAGGTGACGCTCCGAAGGCCTATTGCTCCACCTGCCATGCAGGCGTGAACAAGCCGCTGGGCGGGGTCAGCATGCTCAAGGACTATCTGAAAGAGCTCAGTCCGCCCAAACCCTGAGCGCCTTTCGAAAAGAAAAGTCCTGACCCTTCGCGGCCGGCAAAGCGCGAACGACTTGAAAAGCCCCGCTCAGGCGGGGCTTTTTACGTTCCGCAAGGCCTCAGGCGTTCTCGCGAAGCCGCGTCGTCGCGCCCGGTCCGACGCGCGAAAAAGGCGCCCGCCTTGCGGCGCGCGCCTATGGTCCGCCCTGTCGCGGCGAAGGAGAGGGACGCGGGGGCTGCGTCGCGTCAGCCGCGGGCCAGTCCGAAGATCTGGCCGAGATCCTTGAAGAAGACGCGCAGATGCGCCATCGGATCGCGCTTCACCAGCGCCTTGTTCATGTAGGATTCCCACGTCAGGCGCTGCACGTCGGGGTCCTTGCACAAGGCGACGAAACGTTCGCGCCGCCAGTCGTTCTTGTACCAGAACGTCTGCATGATCCAGAGAATGAAGAAAATGCGCCCATGCTCTTTCATGAAGCGCTTGCGTGCGGACGCCAGCGCCTTGGCCTGCCCCGTCTTCAGGGCTTCCTCCACCGCTTCGGCCGCAAGTCGGCCCGTCGCCATCGCGTAATAAATGCCCTCGCCGGAAGAGGGCGCCACCACGCCGGCGGCGTCGCCCGCCAGCACGACGTCGCGTCCATTGTCCCAGCGCTTGGCCGGATAGAGCGGCAGCGGCGCGCCTTCCACGCGGATCGTCTCGTTGTCCTCAAGGCCCGCCTGCGCGCGCAGGCGCGCCGTCGCCTGGCGCAGCGAAAAGCCCTTGCGCGCGGAGCCGACGCCCACGCTCATCGTCTTGCCGTGCGGAAACACCCAGCCATAAAAGTCCGGCGACACGTCGCCCTGATAATAGACGTCGCAACGCGTGGGATTCGTGGCGCCCGCCTGCGAGGGCTCCGGCGCGGCGACGATCTCATGATAGGCGAAGACGAAAGGCGCGCGCCCGGCTGGCGGCAGGGCCTGCGCGGCCACGGCGGAATTCGCCCCGTCCGCGCCGATCACGAGGCGCGTGCGCACGCGCAGCGTCGCGCCGGCGTCCTTGTCCGTATAATCGATCGCGCACAGGCCGTCGGCTTCGCGCGTGAAGGCCACGAACGTTCCCGTGCGCCGCTCGGCGCCGGCCTGGGCCGCGCGCACGCGCAGGAATTCGTCGAAACCTTCGCGGTCCACCATGCCGACGAAACCGTTTTCGATGGGCATGTCCACGGCCCGGCCCGAGGGCGCGATCATGCGCGCGGAGCGAATCTTCGCGCACAGGATCTCTTCGGGAATTTCGAAATCGCGGATGAGGCGCGGAGGAATGGCGCCGCCGCAAGGCTTGATGCGTCCCGCCTTGTCGAGAAGCAGGACCTTGCGACCCTGCCGCGCGAGATCATGGGCCGCGGTCGCGCCGGCGGGTCCGCCGCCGACCACGATCGCGTCGAATGGCTGTTGCGTCATCGTGCGCCCTCCAATGTCTGCGTGAAATGGGGAATCGGCGCCTTGCGCGCCACCAGAGCCGCCAGCGCGGCTGCGACAAGAAAGAGCCCGGCCTCGCACAGGAAAACGACGCCATAAGCCGGCGCCGCCGCGCCGATCAGCGCGCGCGCGACATCCACGCCCAGCGCGCCCAAAAGTCCGCCCAGCGCGAAGGCGATGGCTTGCGCGGCGCCCCAAAGTCCCATGCGCACGCCCTCGCGCCCGGGGTGGCCGCTGCGCGCCATGGCCATCATCGCGCCGATGGCGGCGATCGAGAAGGCGCCATTGGCGACGCCGAGCGCGAAGACGGCGGGTTTGATCGGCCAGGCGGGTCCGACGAATCCCCCCGCCGCCACGCCCGCCATCGCGAGCCCGGAGGCGAC
>CAIXDD010000414.1 GCA_903918155.1 uncultured Hyphomicrobiales bacterium | reverse complement strand
TGCCCGACGATCCGCGCCTCGCGCCGAACGCGCGCCAAGAGTCGATGCGCCAAGAGACGATGAGTCAAGAGACCAAAGACGCGCGCAAGGCGGGCCGCAAGCCCGCGCCGCGTCAGGCGCGCAAGCCCGCAGGCCAACAGGCGCGCAAGTCCGCCGGCGAACAGGCGCGTATGCAAGCCGCGCGCGCCGCCCCCGCGACGCAGACGAGCGCGCCATCCGCCGCGCCGCCATCCTCGCCCGACCCCGCGCGCGAGTCCGCAATTGCGCCTGCGCAGCCGGAGGGGGGCGCGAGCGCGGCCCCTTCGCGCAATGCGATCCTGCGCCGGCCCGACGCGCCGCAACGCGCCGCCCCGCCGCAGCGGCCCGACGGCGCGGGATCGAACGAGGCCAGGGATGCGAGCGTCCAGCGCAGCGAAAGCGCGCCGGCGCGCCCTGCGCCGCGCGTCGTCTATCCCGGCCCGGCGGGGCCTTCTTCCGCCAATCCGTAAGCCGCAAAAAAGGGCGCCCCGCGAGGCGCCCTTCCATGTCGTCGATGGGTCTGCGGGCCGCCGTTTCAGGCGGCGCGGGCTTCCACCGTTTGCGGTTGCTGGCCGCCGCGGCCGATGGGAATCTGGCGCGGCTTGGCGGCCTCGGGCACTTCGCGCACGAGTTCGACATGCAGCAGGCCGTTCTCCAGCGAGGCGCCGGTCACTTTCATATGATCTGCGAGCTGGAAGCGGCGCTCGAAGGCGCGCGCGGCGATGCCCTGATAGAGCACTTCCGGGCGCTGGGCGGCCTCGTCGCGGGCGTCTTTCGAGCCGCGGATCGCAAGCGCGCCCTGCTTGACCTCGATGGAAAGCTCGCCCTCGGAGAAGCCGGCGACGGCGACGGTGATGCGATAGGCGTCCTCGCCCGTGCGTTCGATATTGTAGGGCGGATAGGTCGGGCTGGCGGCTTCGCCGCCGGCGACCTGATCGAGCATCGAGAACAGTCGATCGAAGCCCACGGTGGAGCGGTAGAGGGGAGAGAGATCGAAATGACGCATGGCATATCCTCCTGATGAGCGACATGAAGAAGCGGCTGGCGGCGCCCGACCCTCAGAAAAGAGGCGTTTGAATGGGCGATCCCGCCGCTGCGCGTCCCGCAGGCCCGCGCAGACAGGAGGTGGGAAGCCTTTTCGGGCTGCGCAAGAGCCGCTATTAAACAAAATATATGTGGTGAATTATTTTTTATTCATATGCGAAATGTGAATTGATCCGCTCCGCGATTGCCTTTAGGGACATCGCCTTGCGGCGCCGTCGGGTGCGTCCGCCATGAGGGCCGCCGCGCCGGCGGAAATTTTCTATGTCACTGTCTTTGCTGGCTTCTCAGCTCAATGAGGCCTTTCCCCGCCTCTCCGCCGTCCAGAGGCTGGAGCGGGCGTGCGCGACGGCGTCCGGCCGCCTGGTCTTCACCACGAGCTTCGGCGTCGAGGATCAGGCCCTCACGCATCTGATCGCCGAAGCGGGCCTGCCCATCGAGATCGTCACGCTCGACACCGGCCGGCTGTTTCCCCAGACCTATGACGTCTGGCGGGCGACCGAGGCGCGCTACGGCTTGCGGGTGCGGGCGCTCTATCCCGAGCGCGAGGCGCTGGAGGCGCTCGTCGCGCGGCAGGGCGTCAATGGTTTCTATGAGTCCGCCGCCAATCGTCAGGCCTGCTGCGGCGTGCGCAAGGTGGCGCCGCTCGCCCGCGCGCTGGAAGGCGCGCAGGTTTGGGTGACGGGCCTGCGCGGCTCGCAATCGGGCCATCGCGCGGGCATGGACTACGCCGGCTTCGACGCCGCGCGCGGCCTCCTCAAGGTCAATCCGCTGCTCGACTGGACCCGCGAGGAGACGGCGGATTTCTGCGCGCGCCATGACGCGCCGGTGAATGCGCTGCATGCGCAGGGTTTCCCCTCCATCGGTTGCGCGCCTTGCACCCGCGCCGTCGCGCCGGGCGAGGACGAACGCGCGGGCCGCTGGTGGTGGGAGACGAGCGACAAGGAATGCGGCCTGCACGTCGATGCGCAGGGCCGTTTCGTGCGCGCCGCCGCGCCCGGACAGGGCGGCGCGAAGGGATTGGTGGACTCATGAGCCAGCTCACGCATCTGCAACGGCTCGAGGCCGAGAGCGTCCACATCATGCGCGAAGTGGTCGCCGCCTGCGAAAAGCCGGTGATGCTCTATTCCATCGGCAAGGATTCCTCGGTGCTCCTGCATCTGGCGATGAAGGCCTTTTATCCCGCCAAACCGCCGTTTCCCTTGCTGCATGTGGACACGACGTGGAAGTTTCGCGAGATGATCGCCTTCCGCGACGAGACCGCGCGGCGCCTGGGCGTCGATCTCATCGTCCATGTGAACGAAGAGGGCGTGAAAGCGGGCGTCAATCCGTTCGATTCCGGCTCGCGCGTGCATACGGACGTGATGAAGACCGAAGGCTTGAAACAGGCGCTCGACGCCAATGGTTTCGATGCGGCCTTCGGCGGGGCGCGGCGCGACGAGGAAAAGTCCCGCGCCAAGGAGCGCGTCTTCTCCGTGCGCTCGGCCCAGCATCGCTGGGATCCCAAGAGCCAGCGGCCGGAGCCCTGGCGCCTCTACAACACGCGCAAGAAGCCGGGTGAGAGCTTCCGCGTCTTTCCGCTCTCCAATTGGACGGAAGCGGATGTGTGGGATTACGTCGCCGCGGAGAATATTCCCGTCGTGCCGCTCTATTTCGCCGCCCCGCGCCCGGTGGTGGAGCGCGACGGCGCGCTCATCATGAAGGACGACGAGCGCATGGCGCTGCGCCCCGGCGAGGTCTTGCAGACGCGCATGGTGCGGTTCCGCACGCTGGGCTGCTATCCGCTCACCGGAGCGGTGGAGAGCGAGGCCGAAACGCTGGAGGGAGTCATCCGCGAAATGCGCGAATCGCGCGTCTCGGAGCGGCAGGGCCGCGTCATCGACCATGACGGCTCGGCCTCCATGGAGCTGAAGAAACAGGAAGGCTATTTCTGATGAACGCGCCGCTCCCCGCCCCGAAACTCACGGGCGCGCAGGCCGCGCCCCTTTCGCTGCTGCGGTTCCTCACCTGCGGCTCCGTGGACGACGGCAAGTCGACGCTGATCGGCCGGCTTCTGTATGAATGCGGCGCCGTGTTCGACGACCAGCTCGGCGCGCTCGACCGCGATTCGAAGAAATTCGGCACGCAGGGCGATAATCTCGATTTCGCGCTTCTCGTGGACGGATTGTCGGCGGAGCGCGAGCAGGGCATCACCATCGACGTGGCCTATCGCTATTTCGCCACGCCCAGGCGCGCCTTCATCGTCGCCGACACGCCGGGCCATGAACAATATACGCGCAATATGGCGACGGGCGCCTCCACGGCCGATCTCGCGATCCTGCTGATCGACGCGCGCAAGGGCGTGCTCACCCAGACGCGCCGCCACGCCTTCATCGCCTCCATGCTGCGCGTGCGCCACATCGTGCTCGCGGTCAACAAGATGGACATCGTCGACTTCGACAAATCCGTCTTCGACCGCATCGTCGCGGATTTCCTGCAGGCCGCGCGCGGACTCGATTTCGCCTCCGTGGCGGCTATTCCCGTCAGCGCGCGCGACGGCGACAATGTGGCGCGCCGCTCGTCGCGCACGCCCTGGCATGACGGCCCCACGCTGCTCGAACATCTGGAAAGCGTCGAGGCCGGCGCCGCCGCCACAAGCGAGGCGGGCTTCGTGATGCCGGTGCAATGGGTCAATCGGCCCGATCTGGATTTCCGCGGCTTTGCGGGCACGATCGCTTCGGGGCGCGTGCGGGCGGGCGACGTGGTGCGCGTGCTGCCGCGCGGGCAGCAAAGCCGCGTCGCGCGCATCGTCGCCTATGAGGGCGATCTGCCGGAGGCCTCGGCCGGCCAATCGATCACGCTGACGCTCGCCGACGAGATCGACGTCTCCCGCGGCGACGCGCTGGCGGGGGCGGGGGCGCAGGCGCGCGTGGGCCAGCGCTTCGCCGCCCATCTGTTCTGGACCGCCGAAGAGCCTTTGGCTGCGGGCCGTCGCTTCATTCTGAAACTCGCCGCGTTCGAGACGCAGGCGCAGGTGGAGCGCCTGCATCATGCGGTGGACGTCAACACCTATGCGCCGGCGCCCGCGCATCGCCTGCCGATGAACGGCGTCGGCCTCGTCACCCTCACGCTCGACCGCTCGGCCGTCTTCGCCGATTACGCGCAAGACCGCGATCTCGGCGGCTTCATCCTCATCGACCGCCTGACCCATGAGACGGTCGCCATCGGCCTGGTGGACGATCGCGCGCTCGCCGCCGCGCAGGGGCTCGCGCCGTCCCCCTCGCGCCTGCGCCGGTTTGCGGAGCGGCGCTTCGGCGTCGCG
>CAIXDD010000413.1 GCA_903918155.1 uncultured Hyphomicrobiales bacterium | reverse complement strand
CCGCCCTTGGAGGCCTTCACCGCCGCGGCGACGTCGGTCGTGACCGTGCCGACGCGCGGGTTCGGCATCAGGCCGCGCGGGCCCAGCACCTTGCCCAGACGGCCCACCAGACCCATCATGTCCGGCGTGGCGATGCAGCGATCGAATTCGATCGTGCCGCCCTGGACGATGGCCACCAGCTCCTCAGCGCCCACGATGTCGGCGCCCGCCGCCTTCGCCTCGTCGGCCTTGGGGCCGCGCGCGAACACGGCCACGCGGACCGAGCGGCCCGTGCCGTTGGGCAGGTTCACCACGCCGCGCACCATCTGGTCCGCATGCTTGGGGTCCACGCCGAGGTTCATCGCGATTTCGACGGATTCGTCGAATTTCGCGCTGGCCCCGCCCTTCACGAGCTTCACGGCCTCGTCGATCTTGTAGAGTTTCGTGCGCTCGACGTTCTCACGCGCAGTCTTGATGCGCTTACCGATCTTCGACATCGCCTTACTCCACGACCTGCAGGCCCATGGCCCGCGCAGAACCTTCGATCATCGACATGGCCGATTCGATCGTGTGGCAATTGAGGTCGGGCATTTTCTTTTCGGCGATTTCGCGCACTTGCGCCTTCGTCACCTTGCCGACATAGCCGCGACCCGGCGTCTTGTGCCCGGAGGCAGGCTTCTTGCCGATCTTCAGATTCGCCGCCTTCTTCAGGAAGAAGGTGACCGGGGGCTGCTTCATCTCGAAGGTGAAGGAGCGGTCCTGGTAGGCGGTGATGATGACGGGGATGGGCGTCCCCTTTTCAATCTGCGCGGTCTTCGCGTTGAAGGCCTTGCAGAACTCCATGATGTTCAGGCCGCGCTGACCCAGCGCGGGGCCGATCGGCGGCGAGGGATTCGCCGCGCCGGCCGGCACCTGAAGCTTCACGTAACCCGCGATCTTCTTTGCCATCGTTCTCTCCACATGCCGCAAACCGCCCTCAGGGCGGCGCGGCGGTTTGAAGTCCGTGGTGCGACGCGGTCCCGGGCTTGGCTGTCCCGGCGCGTCTCCCACGTTCGCGCGGACCGGATCCGATCCGCGTCCCGCGCCGGACGGCTTGCGCCCGGAGCGGGGTCTCTAGCCGCCCCGCGCAGGCGGGGCAAGCGATAAGCTGGCGGTCCGACCCGGGGTCAGACCTTTTCGACCTGGCCGAACTCAAGCTCGACCGGCGTGGCGCGGCCGAAGATCGACACGGCGACCTTCACGCGCGAACGGCCCTCGTCGACTTCCTCGACGACGCCGTTGAAGGAGGCGAACGGACCGTCGGCGACGCGCACCGTCTCGCCGATCTCGAAGGTCACGGAGGATTTGGGATGTTCGACGCCGTCGGCCACCTGGCCCTTGATGCGGTCGGCCTCGGCCTCCGAGATCGGCATCGGCTTGTTGTCGGCGCCGAGGAAGCCCGTCACCTTCGGCGTGTTCTTGATGAGGTGGTAGACATTGTCGGTGAGGTCGCATTTCACCAGCACGTAGCCGGGGAAAAACTTGCGCTCCGAATTCACCTTGCGCCCGCGGCGCACCTCGACGACGTTTTCCGTCGGCACGAGAATCTCGTCGAACTTGTCGGCGAGCCCGCGCTGGGCGGCCTGTTCGCGGATGGATTCGGCGACCTTCTTTTCGAAGTTCGAATAGGCGTGGACGATGTACCAGCGCTTGTTCATGTGCCCCTCGTCAGCGCCCGATGGACAGAATGAAGCCAAGCGCCACGCGGATCGTCTGGTCCACAGCGATGAAGAACGCGCTCGCCACGACCACCATGAGGACGACGAGCGCCGTCGTGATGAGCGTTTCGCGACGCGTCGGCCAGGTGACTTTCGTCGCCTCGGCGCGCACCTGCTGCAGAAATTCGAACGGGTTGGCCATCGAACTGTCCTGGAAGTCATTCAGCGTCCGGCGAGCCCGGCCCGCGCGCAGCGCGCGACGGACTCCCGAAAACGACCGCGGCGCGGGACCGGTTGGTCGCGCGCCACTGGACCGGCTTATAGCGGCGGGCCGGACGTTCGCCAAGCGGAATCTCGAACGGGCCCTAATGCCGGTCGGCGGCCTTCCAGATCTCCTCCGCCACGATCTGGGAGCCCAGCGACGTCCACACGCCGCTCGCCACCTTGTCGCCGGAGACCTGATAGACCGCCACGCCCGGCCGTGCGGGCCCCACCGGCGTGAAGACGATGGACAGGACGTTGTCGAGCAGGATGCCGGTGCCGATCTGCTGGGTCTGGCCGATGCGCCAGACGATCGTATAGGTGCGCCCGGTCTGCTTGATCTGGGCCTCGCCCTTATAGACGCCGGGCTGGCCGGGGTTCTGCCCCTCGACGATGTAATGGCCCTCGATGGCGAGGGCGGGCGCGGCGAAGGCGGCGAAACCCGCAGCGACGCAGAGCGCCTGCGCCGCCCTTGTGATCCGTGTCATGACTGGTTCCGTTCTGGCCATGAGGAGCGAAGATAGGCCACGCGCAAGTTTCCGCCAGCCCGGCGATCCTGTCGAGCTGAAAAGGCGCGCAAAGGGTCAATCATGCGCAAGGCGAGCGCCGCCTTGAGCGGGAGCGGCCGGCGCGCCGCTTTCGCGCCGGCGGCGGAGGCGTTATGCAGGAGGCGAGGACCGCGAAGGGAGACCGCCTTGGGCCAGCCGCCATTCCGCGCCGACCATGTCGGCAGCCTGCTGCGCCCTGCGCGCCTGCTCGACATGCGCCGCGCCCATGAGGCCGGCCGGCTTTCCTCCGACGCCCTGCGCGAGGCCGAAGACGCGGCGATCGCCGACGCCCTCACCCTGCAGGAACGCGTGGGCCTGGGCGTGGCGACCGACGGCGAGATGCGCCGGCGCTCCTATCATTCCTATTTCTTCGGCCAGCTCGGCGACATCGTTCCCGATTTCGTGCCCGCGGACGCGACGAGCGACGCGCGGGGCCGCGGCGTGCAGCCGGTCGCGCGCATCGGCTCGCGCATCGCGCGCGCAAAACCGATTCATCTCGACGATTACCGCGCGCTCGCCGCCGCCACGCGGCTTGCGCCGAAGATCACGATTCCCGGCCCCTGCGCGTTGCATTTCCGCGGCGGCGACGCGGCGATCCTCAAGAGCGCCTATGACGACGTCGGCGCGTTCTGGGACGATATCGTCGCCGCCTTTCGCGCGGAGCTCGCCGATCTGGCCGCCGCCGGCTGCCGCTATGTGCAGATGGACGAAACCGCCTTCGCGAAATTCGGCGATCTCCATGTGCAGGCGACGCTCGCCGCGCGCGGCGAGGACTGGCGCAAGACCATCGACCTCTATGTCTCCATGACCAATCGCGTGCTGGCCGATGCGCCGGCGGGCCTGCGCATCGGCGTGCATTTGTGCCGCGGCAATCGCGGCGGCCAGCATCACGCCGAAGGCGGCTATGAAGAGGTCGCGGAGACCTTGTTCAACGCGCTCGCGACGGATCTCTTCCTGCTGGAATATGATTCCCCGCGCGCGGGCGATTTCACGCCGCTGCGCTTCCTGCCGAAGGACCGCGCGGTCGTTCTGGGCCTCGTCTCCACGAAGACGCCGGCGCTGGAGCGCAAGGACGATCTGAAACGGCGCATCGACGAGGCCGCCCGCTTCGTCGCGCTCGATCAGCTCGCGCTCAGCCCGCAATGCGGCTTCGCCAGCGTGGATGTCGGCAATCCCGTTTCGCCGGCCGATCAGGAAGCGAAATTGCGGCTCGTCACGCAAACCGCGCGCGACGTCTGGGGCTGACGCGCGGCATTTGAACGAGCGCGTTCAGCCGGCGTTCATCGCGCAGGCGCATCATCCCCCCATGCGCACGACGACCTTTCCCCTTCTCGCCTTCGCCGTCCTGTCGGCGCCCCCCGCCTTCGCGCAGGAGGATGTGGCCGGCACGCGCTGGCGCATCGAAACCATCGCAGGCGCGCCGACTCTGGAGACGAAGGCCACCGAATTCGTCATCCTGCCCGACGGACGCGTGACGGGCAGCGCCGGCTGCAATCGATTTTCAGGCGCAGGCGCCTTCGCAGGCGGACGGGTGCGCATGGGGCCGCTCGTCGCCACGCGCATGGCCTGCCAAGGGCCGTTGATGGAGCAGGAACAACGCCTGTTCGACGCGCTCGCGCGGGCCGCCCGCTACGAGACGCGCGAAGGCGTGCTGACGTTGCGCGATTCCGCCGGCGCGGATCTGGTGCGCCTGCGCCGCCTCTGAAGCTTCGCATTGACTTGAGTCAGGCGCGTTCCTAGTTTCGTGAGGCTCGGCGCTGGCGTGGCGTTGCGCCTTGGGGGACGCATGAGAGGCGCATTGGGAGGCGGATCGGGAGGCGGATCGGGGAGTCTATTGGCGGGACCATGCGTGACGCCATGCGGCGCGCATGAACGAGGCGGGACGAATGCGGAGTCCGCTGACGCGCGCTGGCGCGCCCCCTTTGCCGCCCTTTTCGCAGCCCTCTTCAGCCTGGCCCTGCATGCGCCGGCCGCGCGCGCGCAAACCCTGCCGCCGCTCGCCATCGACAAGATTTATGAGCGCCCCGCCGGCTGGACGGTGGGCCAGAACGACGCCGGCGGCTGCCTCGCCGCGGCGAGCTATAAGGACGGCACGACGGTCTGGATCGGCTTCGACCGCAACGGCCGCACGGTTCTGGCCTTCACCAATGAAGCCTGGCGCGGCGTGAAATTCGCCGAAACCTATTCGCTGCGGATGCGCGCGCGCGGACAGGGCGATTGGCGCGGCTCCTTCCTCGGCTTTCAGCGCCGCGGCGAGCCCGGCTTCGTCGCCACCGGCCTGAAGGCGGAATTCCTGCGCGATTTCGCAAACGCCGGCGGCATCTGGGTCTATCTCGGCGAGCGCGAAATGGCGCGCCTGTCCTTGACCGGCAGCCGCGCGGCGCTCAATTCAGCGATCGAATGTCAGAAGCAGGACGCGGCCGCGCGCGCGCAAGGCGCCGCGCCCGCCCCATCCGCCGCTTCGCCGTCGTCGCCCGCTTCGCCGGGAAACCCCGCGCCTGCGGCCGCGCGCGAGCCGCTGAAGCCGCGCAGGGAGGACGGCGCCGGCTCCAGCAGCGGCACCGGCTTTTTCGTCTCCCGCGACGGCCATGTGCTCACCAATCATCACGTCGTGAAGGATTGCGCGACCTATGACGTCAGCCTGGCGGGCGGCCCGCGCACGCCCGCCAGCGTCGCCGCGCGCGACACGGTCAATGATCTCGCGCTCCTGCGCACAAGCCTCAAGCCCGAGGCCCTGCCCGCCTTCTCGCTGCGCCCGCGCATCGGCGAAAGCGTCTACGCCTTCGGCTTTCCGCTTGTGGGCGTGTTGTCGACGTCGGGCAATTTCACGATCGGCAACGTCACCGCCACGGCGGGCCTGGCCGACGATACGCGCCATTTGCAGATTTCGACGCCCGTGCAGGTCGGCAACAGCGGCGGGCCGCTGCTCGACCAGTTCGGCAATGTCGCCGGCGTCGTCGTGTCGAAACTCAACGTGCTCGCGGCGGCCAAGGTGACGGGCGACGTCGTGCAGAACGTCAATTTCGCGATCAAATCCGCCATCGTGACGAATTTCCTCGACGCCAATGGCGTGGCCCCCAACGAGAACCGGGCCGGCCAGACGCTCGATCCGGCGGCTATCGCCGAAGCGGCGCGCGCCTATACCGTTCTGGTGACGTGCCGGTAAGGGGCCAGCTGACGCGAGCTTGGCCGCGCAGGAGCGGTTTTCAGGAAGGAAGATGGCAGGGGCTGAGGGATTCGAACTCTCGACCTGCGGTTTTGGAGACCGCCGCTCTAACCAGCTGAGCTAAGCCCCTAGCTCTGGGCCGCGGCCCCGCAGGGCCCGACGCCGTTCTCATGCCAAATGACCGGGCGGATTGCAAGGGCGCTGAAGGCGGAGGGCGCCCAGACGCTCCCGAACGCGCCGCAAGCCGGGGCCGATCCCTCGTTAGGACTTTCTCAACCATCGACTTCCCATAGTGCGCGGATTGTTCTGCGCGTCGATTTTTTCATTTTTTTCAAGGCTCGTCCTTTCATGACGCTCGCATTCTCCTCCGCGCCGCCGCGCGAGTCCGCCCCCGCGCAGACGCCCGGCGCCGAAACGCGCCTCGCCCATGTCCTGCTCACCATCGTCGTGCCGACCTTCAACGAGCGCGACAATCTGCGCGAGCTTGTGCGCCGCGTCGGCGCGACGCTGGGGCCGACCGGATGGGAGATCATCGTCGTCGACGACGACAGCCCCGACGGCACCCATGCGCTGGCGAAATCCATCGCGCGGCGCGATCCGCGCGTGCGCTGCATTCGGCGCGTGGGCCGGCGCGGCCTCGCAGGCGCCTGCATCGAGGGCATGCTGGCCTCGAGCGCGCCCTATGTGGCCGTGATGGACGGCGACCTCCAGCACGACGAGTCGATCCTGCCGCAAATGCTGGCGCGCCTGCGCGACGGCGGGGCGGATCTGGCGGTCGGCAGCCGCCATGTGGAGGGCGGCGGCTCCGGCGAAGGCTTCAACGCCCTGCGCAAGACGATCAGCGACGGCGCCATCCGCCTCGCCGGCCTCGCCCTCAAGACCGACGTGCGCGACACGATGAGCGGCTTTTTCATGATCCGCCGCGACGTCGCCGAGGAGCTTGCGCCGCGCCTGTGCACGGAAGGATTCAAGATCCTCGCCGATATTCTCGCCACCGGCGCGGGGCGCTTGCGCACGACGGAAGTCGGCTATCAATTCCGCGCGCGTCTGGCCGGCGACAGCAAGCTCGACGCCAAGGTGGCGCTCGATTTCTTCGGCCTTCTCCTTCACAAGGCGACGCGCGGCGCAGCCCCCGTGGGCTTCGTCTCCTTCGCGCTCGTGGGCATGAGCGGCGTGTTCGTTCACTTCCTCGCGCTCTGGGCCGCCCATGCCGCCGGCGCCTCCTTCGTTCCCGCGCAAGCCTTCGCGACGGCCTGCGCGATCTTCTCCAATTACAATCTCAACAATCTGCTCACCTATCGCAGCGCGCGGCGGCGCGGCGCGGCCTGGCTGCGCGGGCTCGCGCTCTTCGCGCTGGTCTGTTCGGTGAGCGCGGTCGCCAATGTCGGCGTCGCCGCCTGGGCGTTCGAGCATGATCAGGGCTGGGCGCTGGCCGGGCTTGCGGGCGTGTTGATGGGCGTCGTGTGGAATTACGCAATCAGCACGAAATTCGTCTGGCGGAAGTGAGCGCGCCGGCGGCGCAGGCGGCGCGGAGGCAGGGTCTCCTGTGGGGACTCGTCGGCGCCATCGTCTGGGCGCCGGCGCTGACGCTCGCCCTGCGCGAAAGCGACAGGCTTTTCGACCATGCGGTCTTCGGCGCGGATTTCGCCAGTTTCCACGCCGCCTCGCGGCTCACGCTGGGCGGCGCGCCCGCGCAGGTCTATGACGTCGCGCGCCATTGGGCCGCGCAGACGGAGGCGATGACGACGAGCGGCTACGCCTATTTCCTCTATCCCCCGCTCTATCTGCTCCTCTGCTGGCCGCTGGGCCTTGCGCCGTTCTTCGTCGCGCTCGCAAGCTGGCTTTCGCTCGGCTTCGCCGCCTGCGCGCTGGCGCTGCGGCGCATCGCGCACCCGCAGGGCCCGCTGGCGGGCCTCCCGCCGCTGATCGCCGCGCCCGCTGCGATGATGAACGCCGCCCATGGGCAAAACGCTTTCCTCACCACCGCGCTCATGGCCGCAGGCGGCCTCGCGCTGGCGCGCCGGCCCGTTCTGGCGGGCCTGTGTTTCGGCGCCCTCGCCTTCAAGCCGCAATTGGGCCTGTTGCTGCCGGCGCTCCTCCTCGCAAGCGGACGGCTGCGCGCCTTTTTCGCGGCGGCGGGCGCGACGGCGGCCTTCGCGCTCGCCGCCACGGCGGCCTTCGGCGTGGAGAGCTGGCGCGCCTGGCTCGACGCCCTGCCGCTGGCGCGCCGCGTGCTGGAGGACGGGCATGTCGAGCCCGAAAAGTTGCAGAGCGTCTTCGCCATGCTGCGGCTTGCGGGCGCGCCGCTCGATCTCGCCTATGCGGGACAGGCCGGCGCTGCGCTGATCGTCTGCGCGACCGTCGTCGTCGCCGCGCGCCGGGCGCAGCCGCTGGCGGGCGTCGCGCTCGTCGCCGCCGGCGCGGCGCTGACGACGCCTTTCGTGCTGCGCTACGACCTGATGATCCTGCTGATCCCGCTGGCCTGGCTCGCCCGCGACGGCGCGCGCGCGCCCCTGCGCCCATGGGAGCTGGCGGCGGCGGGCCTGGCCTATCTGGCGCCGCTCGTCCCGCTCGATCTTGCGGCGGGAACGGGCGCACTCGTCGCGCCGCCGATTCTGGCGCTGTTCTTCGCGATGATCGCGCGCCGCGTTCTCGCCAACGAAAAAGGGGAGCCCGAAGGCTCCCCCAAATCGCTTGCGCCTTGCGCAGCAATCACTCGATGATCGAGGCCACGACGCCGGCGCCGACGGTGCGGCCGCCTTCGCGGATGGCGAAGCGCAGCTTCTCTTCCATCGCGATCGGAACGATCAACGCGACTTCCATCGTCACATTGTCGCCCGGCATCACCATTTCCGTGCCTTCCGGCAGGGTCACGATGCCCGTCACGT
>CAIXDD010000412.1 GCA_903918155.1 uncultured Hyphomicrobiales bacterium | reverse complement strand
TCGCCCAAACGGGTCGATTCCGTTGAATAAGCCGCCGCGCTGTCGCGTTGCTGGATCTGCAGGATCGCGGCGGCGGCGAGCGCGACGACCAAGGTTCCAGCCAATGCGAGAAGAAAGGCCTTCATGCTTGTTCCTCCTCGCCTGTCCGCCGGCGCTTCTCCTTAAAAACGTCGTCGCGGCCTAAACGTTCGCGCGGCCCGCTCAGGCCGGCCCCGGCCGCAAGAAGCGACGGGTTGTTTTGCATCTCTCCGGCAGGCGCTATGATCGTCCGGCGGGGGAGCGAAAACGCGCCCTGACGATGAATCGGCGGGAGGTTTCATGCAGATCGTTCACGCGGAAGATTTGCCCTGGGCGGAGCGACAGGAGCGCCACCGTGAGGGGTCGCTGGCCTTCCGCAACCTGTTCGAGGGACAGGAAGGCGATCCGAATAATTTCCGGCTCGTGCTCTCGAAGAATTCCGGCGAATATAAAAGTCCCCATCACAAGCATAATTTCGATCAGGTGCGGTTTTGCGTGCGCGGCGCCGCATCCATCGCGCCCGGCAAGTCGCTTGAAGAGGGCGACGTCGGCTATTTTCCCGAAGGCGTCTCCTATGGCCCGCAGGACGACAAGGGCGGCGACCGCGTGACGCTCGTCTTTCAGGGCGGCGGCGCAAGCGGCCTTGGCTATATGAGCGCGGGGCAACTCCGGCGCGGCACCGAAGAGCTCGAAAAGCTTGGCTCCTTCGCAGGCGGGCGTTTCACGCGCACAGGCGAAACGCAGTCACGCGACAGTTACGAAGCGATCTGGGAACATGTGATGGGCCGGCCCATCGCCTATCCGGACGGGCGCTACGAAGATCCAGCCCTGATCCGCACGAAAGCCTTCGCATGGCGGGAGATTGCGCCGGGGGTCGCGCTGCGCGCGCTTGGCGCCTTCACCGAGCGCGGCGTGCGGCTTGACATGTTGCGCGTCGAACCCGGCGCCCGCGCGATCACAGGCGAGGCGGGCGCGATGACGCTTGTCTTCATCGTCGCAGGAACCGGCGCATTGGGCGACGCCGCGCAGGAGGGCGCCTATAAGGGGTGGACAAGCCTGCGCCTTGAGGCCGGCGAGACGCTGCGCCTTTGCGCTGCGGCGCATACCGAAGCGCTCGTGATCACGCTTCCCTGGATCAGCCGAAGCTGAAGCCGCCATCCACCGCCAGAGACTGGCCGGTGATGAACGACGCGTCGTCGGAGGCGAGGAACAGCGCCGCGCCCGCCATGTCCTCCGGCTTCATCGTGCGGGGAATGGCTTGCGAGGCGAGAACGCGGCGCTCTCTCTCCGCCGCGTCCAGCCCGCCCGGCCTTTCGACTCCGGTGTCGACCGAGCCGGGAAGAATGGCGTTGACCGTGATTCCATATTCGCCCAATTCGCGCGCGAGCGAGCGCGTGAGCCCGACCAAGGCGGCTTTCGTGGTGATGTAATGGGCATAGGGACGGCCGGGCGGCATGCGCACGGTGGCGGAGGAAAGATTGATGATGCGGCCCCATTGACGTTCGATCATGTGGGGAACCACAGCGCGTACGCAATGAAAGGCCCCGGTGACGTTCACGTCGAGCGCACGCCGCCAGTCTTCGTCCCGAATGTCCTGCACGCGAGTCGGCGCAAGGCCCGACCAGCGCGCATTATTGACGAGAATGTCACAAGCGCCGAAGCGGGCGACGCATTGGGCGACCATGGCGTCCACGGAGGAGGATTCCGTCAGCTCGGTCACGACAGCCAGCGCCTCGCCTTTGTTTCGCGCGATCTGCGCCGCCACTTTTTCGGCCGCCTCGACATTGCGATCGGCGAGAACGACGCGCATTCCCTGCGCTGCGAAACGAAGCGCAATGGCTTCGCCAATGCCCTGCCCCGACCCGGTGACTATTGCGACGCGCGTGTTCATTCCTGCTCCCGCCCCGGCCCTGTGCGCCATGCGTCGACACGCGTCTCGAGCGCCGACAAGCTTTGCGTGAAGACGACGCCGAGGAGGACGACCACGATGAGCGACGCCATCATCTCCGTCGTGCGCAATTTCTGGCCCCAATAAGCGATGCTGAACCCAAGGCCGGCGGTCGCGCCGAACAATTCCGCGGCGATCACGCCGGTGAGCGCGCGCCCGACCGACAGGCGAAGACCCGCGATGAGGATCGGCACGGAGCCGGGCAATTGGACCTTGAGGAAAAGGTCGCGCCGGTTCGCGCCGAACGCAATGGCCGCTCGGGTCAGGTCCGGATCCGCGTTCTTGATGCCCGAAAGCGTGTTCGCATAGATCGGCGTCATCGCGAAGAGAAAGGCGATGGCGATGATCGTGGGCTCGCCCAGTCCCAGCCAGGCCACGAACATGGGATAGAAGGCGATCGTCGGCGAAGAATATTTGAACCAGATGAAAGGTTCGAGCACATGTTCAAACGTGCGCGACCAACTTGCGAGCACGCCAAGCGCGCCTCCTACGAGCACCGCCAGCGCAAGGCCGACGAAAAACTCATAAAGGCTCACGCGCATGTTCTCGATCAGCTCGCCCGTGTTCAATTGCCGGACGATCTCAAGGGACACCCGGATCGGCGTGGAGACGAAGAACGCCTTGATCCAACCTAGGTCCACGGCCATCTGCCAGACGAGCAGAATGAGCGCGAATGAGAATAGCGCGCAGAGGAGAGTTTGATTGCGCCGCCACAGGCTCATCATGCCGCCGGCCTCCAGTTTCGGAAGCGGTTCTCCATCATGCGCACGCTGACGGTGAGCGCGTAACCGAACAGGCTGATCGCGAAGGCGTAGACGAGCAGGCGATCAAAGCGCATGCCTTGCCCATAGGTCATGATCTGATACCCAATGCCCGCCTGCGAGACGAACATTTCGCCGACGACGACCGAAAGAACGCCCCGCCCCACGCCCAGACGAACGCCCATGAGAATGGCGGGCAGGCAACCCGGCACCAGAATTTTCAGAAAAATATCCGTCTTCGTGGCCCCGAATGCGCGCGCCGCCACGATCAGGCGATTGTCGGACGAGCGCACCCCCGCCAATGTGTTGACGAGAATCGGGAAGACTGCGCCAAGAAAGACGATCGCCACCTTGGAGGCGAGACCGATGCCCAGCCAGACGATGAGGATCGGCAGAAGCGCGAGACGCGGCGCCGTATAGAGCGCCATGAGCGGCGGCTCAAGGAACAATCGGGCGCGACGCGAGACGCCGAGATAAAGGCCAAGCGGAACGCCGACGGCGAGCGCCATGGCGAATCCGGATGCGAAAGCGGCGAAGCTGACCCCGGCATGGAGCAGAAAATCATCCGTCCGCCAGACTTGAATGGCTGCGGACCAGACAGCGCTCGGCTTGCTGGAATATCGGATATTGATCCAATCCCACGACGCCGCCGCTTCCCAGAGCAGTAGGAAAGCCACGACCGCGAGCGTCGAGACTCCGGCGTCCCGATATCCATCCACGAATGCGGCCAGCCGCTTTCGAAGGCCGATCGCGGAGAGTGCGGGCGCGGAAAGCTGCGCCTCGCGCATCAGACGACTCCCTCGATCATTTGCAGGGCGACCAGATCCGCAGCGATATATTCCCGCAGCTGGCGTCGATAGGCGAGAAATGCCTCGCTATCGAGCATTTCAGGCGTTCGCGGGCGCGGCAGATCAATGCGCACGACGGCGCGGACATGGCCCGGATTGCGACCCATGACCACGACTTCGTCCCCCAGCATGATCGCTTCATCAATCGCGTGGGTGACGAAGATCGCCGTCTTTTTATCGCGCTCCCAGATGCGCAACAATTCGCCGCCCATCACTTCGCGGGTCTGCGCATCAAGGGCGCCGAAAGGCTCGTCCATGAGAAGAACGTCAGGATCGACGGCGAGCGCGCGGGCGATATTCACCCGCTGGCGCATGCCGCCCGACAGCTGGTGGGGATGGTAATTGGCGAAGGCGCCGAGACCGACCATGCGCACATAGCGGCTCGCGCGCTCGTCGATGTCGTCGCGCTTCCAGCGCTGCAGCTCAAGACCGAACCGCACGTTTCCATGCACGGTGCGCCAAGGCAGAAGCGAGGCGTCCTGAAACACCATGGCGCGCTCGCGACCGGGCCCCGAAACCTTGCGGCCGCCCACCTCGATCGAGCCGGACGCATAAGGGATGAGACCGGCGATCGCAAGAAGCAGCGTGCTCTTGCCGCACCCGCTCGACCCGACGATGGTGACGAACGAGCCTTGTCGCAGAGACAGGCTGACCTTCTCCACGGCGACGAAAGTTTCGTCGCTCTTGGGTTTTTTATATTCGATCGAAAGATCGCGGATTTCTATCTGACCCATCGGCTCAATTCGGCTTCCATTGATCGAAGGTCGCAGCGAAGCGTCCGTCCCAATATTTTTCTCTGGGCCAATGTTCCGTCACGTCGCCGGACGCGATCGCCATGTCGAAGAAGCTTTTCATGCCTTCTTCGCTGGCAAGCAGGCCATCCTCGCGCCAGCCGTCGATCAATTGATCATAGGCCCGGCCGGCATATTGCTCCTCAAGACCGGCGCGGGCGACCAGCGTCCGCACGGACAGGGCCTTGTCGGCGCGCGCCAACCGCACGCCTTTCACAAAGGCGCGAAGGACGGCGCGCACCGTCTCCGGATTGGACTCCAGAAACGGCTTCATCGCGAAAAACGACTGAATGGGAAAGTCCTTCATCAGGTCGCTTTGCTTCTGGATGAGAATATAGCCGCGATCCTCCGCCGCGAAATTATGCGGCCAGGTGAAAATGCCGATGTCGATCTGCTTGCTGTCCATCGCAGCAAGCCGTTCGGCCGATCCGCCGCCCTGCACGATGCGCACGTCCTTCGCGTCGAGGCCGGCTTTCGCGAGGGCGAAACGGGTGAGCGCATCGGTGGAGGAGCCGAACCGCGTAATGCCCATGCGCTTGCCCTTCGCCTCCAACATGGACTTGATGGGCGGCGCAGCGAACCAGAAGAACGGCGTTTGCACGAAGCCGCCATAGAACACGCGCACGTCTTCGCCAGCGGAAATGGCCGCCAGCACACTGGTCGGCGCCGCAACGCCGATGTGCACGGACCGCGCCACCAGCGCGCGGGTCAGGTCAGAGCCGCCGCGAAACGCCAGAACGTTCACGTTCAAGCCTTCCTGTTTGTAAAAATCGGCGACGTCGGCGAGATAGACAGGCAGGAAAGTTGAATCGTTGACCGACAGGCCGATCGTGAGTTTCGGCGTTTCGATCTTTCGCGCCTGAGCGAGAGCCGCATGGTCAAGGGACATGAACCCAAGCGCCAGAATTGCGAAGGCCATGATCCGGCCCGTTCGTCCCTTCGCCATGCGATTCCTCCCCGCCATCGGCTTTTTTCGCCGTTTGCTCCGCCCGGCGATTCACTTAGCCGGCATCATCGATCATAGGCGGAATCTCAAAAGTCCGGAAGCGCAATAGGAGACCCGGGCGCGAGAAAGATCATTGCGCTTCGCACGCTCCCGCGCGCCTGAAAGCGCGACGAGCCCCCACATGAGCCGCGCGTCACCCCAGGATCATCTGCACGAGCACAAGCGACAGTTTGGGAACATAGGTGATGATGACCAGCGCGATGAGATAGAGGCCGACGAAGGGCAGGATGCCGCGATAGATCGTCTTGAGATCGATGCCGAGCACCGTCTGGGCCACGAATATATTGATGCCGAAAGGCGGATGAAACAGGCCGATCGCAAGGTTCACCATGAACACGATGCCGAAATGCACCGTGTCGATCTGCAACGCCTTTGCGATGGGGACGAGCAGCGGCGTGAGAAGGAGAATCGCCGACAGCGGATCGAGAAAACATCCCACCAGAAGGAGGAGGATGTTCACCACGAGCAGGAATTGCCAGGCGGAAAGCTCGAGATAGCGGATCCATTCCACCAGCGTCGCCGGCACCTGATTGACGGTGAGCAGCCAGGAGAAGACGCCGGCGCAGGCGAGGATGATGAGGATCTGCGCCGTAAACCGCACGGTCGTCGTCGCGCAATCGAGGATGTCCCTCCAGGTCAGCTCGTTGAAGACGAACCGGGCGATCGGTCAGTTGATCGAGGAAAAGGCGCCGGCAATGCTCAATGAATGGGAACTGCGCCTCGCCGACGCCGGATACGATCCCTTGCATGATTATTCGGGGTGGAGGTGGGTCGCGTCGGATCCGCTTTTCCACCAGGTAGTCTCGGGCTTCCCGCGCATCACCGCGCCAGTTCCCCTCGGCGTGTCCGAAATCTCGTACCGTCTCGCGCTGTTGGACTGCGAGCGTTTCCGCGTCGAGTGGGAAAGCATCCTGACCGGAATGATAGGGGAGGATCGGCGTGAGCCAGCTTGAAGAGTACCATCAGGATCTAATGGCCGACATTCGACGAGAAGCCGACGCAAGCGGTATCATGATGGTCGAAGCCTTTTTCGACCGCATGACCGAACGGTTGACCGAGGCGGGAGAGCTTGATGCCGTCGATCGCGCATTCTACCAGAGCGGTGAAGGTGCCCAAAGGCTCAGGATTGACGGATATGCTGGCGATCCTCGCGACGCCGAGGGCGTTCTCGGCCTCATCATTTGCGATTATTTCGACAGCCCGGATGTCCAGACATTCGGGAAGCCCGATCTCCCACGTCTGGTTAATCCACTTGTCCGATTTCTGAAAAAGGCTCTGACACCTGAATTTCGGGACGCACTGAACGAGGTCAGCCCTGCATTTCAGGTTTCCGACCTGATCATCGCAACTTGGTCACAGGTGACGAAGGTCAAGTTGATCCTTGGCCTGCCCCCTGAAAAGTGGTCCTCCCTGATGTATGGCTTATGAGCCTTGAGGAGGAATGCGCATGGCTGGGAAAAGGCACAAGGCGGAAGAGATCGTCGCCAAACTTCGGCAGGTGGAAGTTCTCACAGCACAGGGGCGGCCAGTTGTTGAGGCTGTGAGATCGATAGGCGTGACGGAAGTTACTTATTATCGCTGGCGATCAGAATATGGCGGCCTGAAAGGCGATCAGGTGAAACGGCTTAAAGAGCTTGAGGCCGAGAACAATCGCCTTCGCCGAGCGGTATCAGATCTGACGATCGAGAAGCTGATTTTGAAAGAGGCTGCACGGGGAAACTTCTAAGCCCCGCACGTCGCCGTGCCTGTGTGGAGCACGTGGTTGCCAGGCATGGCGTCTCTGAGCGGCTT
>CAIXDD010000411.1 GCA_903918155.1 uncultured Hyphomicrobiales bacterium | reverse complement strand
CGCGGCGCCGCGCGCCGCGAAATCCCCGCAGGCGGGCGCGTGACGCTGGTGGGCGCGGGGCCCGGCGACGCGGAGCTTCTGACGCTGAAGGCCGTGCGCGCCCTGCAAGGCGCCGACGTGATCCTGTTCGACGATCTCGTCTCCGAAGACGTGCTGGAGCTGGCGCGCCGCGAGGCCAAACGCATGATGGTGGGCAAGCGCGCGCGCGGCCCCTCCTGCTCGCAGGCCGACATCAACGCCCTGATGCTGAAACTCGCCCAGCAGGGCAAGAATGTGGTGCGCCTGAAGTCCGGCGATCCCATGATCTTCGGCCGCGCGGGCGAGGAGATCGCGGTCCTGCACGAAGGCGGCGTGCCGGTGGAGATCGTGCCCGGCGTCTCCGCCGCCAATGCGCTCGCCGCAGCCCTTGGCGTGTCGCTCACCCATCGCGATCACGCGCAATCGGTGCGCTTCGTCACCGGCCATGCGCGCACGGGCGAATTGCCCGCCGATCTCGACTGGCGCGGGCTGGCCGACGGCAAGACGAGCCTCGTGTTCTACATGGGCGGGCGCACGGGCGGACGCATCGCGCGCGCGCTGGTCGAACATGGGCTCGCCCCTGCGACGCCCGCGCTCGTCGCCTGGGCGATTTCGCGCCCCGATCAGGGACGGCGCGTCGCCACCTTGGGCGAGCTTGCGCAGGCCGACGCCCTTGAGGCGGGCGGCTCGCCGGTTCTGCTCTGCGTGGGCGCAGCCTTCGGCGCGCTCGCCCGGCAGGATGCGCCCGCCAGCGCCGAGGCGACCGCGCGCGCAGGACAGGCCTGATCCGTTCAAGCGAACGACCGGGCCGCGCGCGACGCGGCGCCTGCGCGCTCGACTTCCCCGCCGCCGCTCGCTAGCCTGCGCGAAACGAACGAAGCGAACTTTGGGGGATCGACGCGCATGGCCAAAATCGTGCTGGGAATGGGAACGTCGCACGGGCCGATGCTCTCCACGCCGCCGGACCTGTGGCATTCGCGCGTTCCCTTCGACAAGTCGCACGATTCCCATCCCTTTCGCGGCAAGCGCTATACGTTCGACGAACTCGTCGCCTTGCGCGCCGGCGAGGACATGGGCGCGCAGATCACGCCGGAGAAATGGCGCGAGCGCCACGCCGCCTGCCGCGCGGCGCTGACCACGCTCGCCGACGTCTTCGCGCAGACCCGCCCCGACGTCGCGATCATCGTCGGCAACGACCAGAAGGAAGTGTTCACCGACAAGCTGATGCCGGCCTTCGTCGTGTTTCGCGGGCGGACGCTGCTCAACGTGCCCTTGAACGAGGAGCAGAAATCGAAGCTCGGCCCCGGAGTCGCCATCGCCACGCCGGGCTATATGACGCCTGAGCTGCAGACCTATCCCGGCGTCCCGGACCTGGCCGACCACATCACCCGCAGCCTCATGGACAATGGCTTCGACATGGCGGTGTCGGACGAATTGCCCAGCGGCCCGCGCGGCTGCGGCGTGCCGCACGCCTTCGGCTTCGTCTATCGCCAGATCATGCGCGACGCGCCGATCCCGACCGTGCCCTTGTTCGTGAACACGTTCTATCCGCCCAACCAGCCGAGCGCGCGCCGCTGTTTCGACTTCGGCGTGCAGCTGAAACAGGCGGTGGAGAGCTTCCCCGCGGACCTGCGCGTGGCGATCTTCGCCTCCGGCGGCCTCACCCATTTCGTGATCGACGAGACGCTCGACCGGAAAGCGATCGAGGCCATGCGCACGCGCGACGTCCAGAGCCTGACGACCATTCCCGAAGAGCTGTTTCAGGACGGCACGTCGGAGCTGAAGAACTGGATCCCCGTCGCCGGCGCCATGAGCGCGCTCGGCCTCGACATGACGCTGGTCGATTACGTGCCCTGCTACCGCTCCATGGCCGGCACGGGCAACGCCATGGGCTTCGCCTATTGGCGCTAGGCGGCGCGCAGCCGGCGTGAAGATCCGGCGCGAACGGCCGGCGTGAACGGCTGGCGTAAAGTCGTGGATTGACCCGGCGCCGGCGGCGGGTGCTATTGGCGCATGAACCGCGCTTGCGCATCGCGCCGCAAATTCCGGCCTTGCACGTCCAGGATCGCCCTTGCGGCGCTGGTCTCGCTTGGCCTGTGCGCGAACGGCGCGGCGCAGGCGCAACAGGCGCTGCAAGGCGCCGTCGCCAAACCGGGGCAGCCCGGCGCGCCCGCGAAAGAGCGCCCGCGCGACGCGCTCCCCAAATCCGCGCAGCAATCCCTGCGACTGAACCCGCCCCTGCCGCCGCCGCGCCCGCCGGAGCTGAGCGCGCCCGCGCGACCGGCGCCGGGCGAACCCGAGCGCACCGGAACGACGGCGCCATGGGCGATCCCCGCGCCTTCCGCCGCGCCTTCCGCCGCGCCTGCGCCTTTGCTTGCCCCTTCGCCCGCCCCTGCGCCGCTCCAGATCCCGCCGCCGGCGCCGCCGACGCCTCTGGCCCAGCCGCAAGAGCGCGCGGCCCTGCGCGCCTGCGCGGAGGCATGGGGGCGCATGCAGGCGAGCGGCGAGGCGGGCGGGATTCTCTGGCGGGACTTCTCGGCGGCCTGTCTGGCGCGCGGCGCGCATGTCGGAGGCGATGTCGGAGGCGATGTCGGAGCCAATGTCGGCGCCGAACCGCGGGCGCAAGCGCCCTTGCGCGACCTGCGCTGACGCCGCCGCGCGATCCGCGCGGGCGCCTTCAAGCTCTTCGACGCATGCGATTCACAAGACGATCGCGGACATGAAAACGCCCCCGGCGCGTGAGCGCGGGGGGCGCAGAAAGGTCAGTGCGACCGCTTTGTCCGTTAGGTTCGTCCAAGATGCCGGCTCAGGCGCCGACGGTCGGACCTCACGGAGACGGTTCGCGCTGCACCTTACGCAGCCGGAGCCGCAGACGCAGCCGGCTTCGCGCGGCGGGTAGCCTTGCGAGCCTTCTTGGCGCCCTTCTTGGCGACCTTCTTGGTGGCCTTCTTGGCGCCCTTCTTGGCGGCCTTTTTGGCTACCTTCTTGGTGGCCTTCTTGGCGCCCTTCTTGGCGGCCTTTTTGGCTACCTTCTTGGT
>CAIXDD010000410.1 GCA_903918155.1 uncultured Hyphomicrobiales bacterium | reverse complement strand
TAGCCGGGGAATTTCATCTTCACGATGATGCCCAGCTCGAATTCCAGCCGCTCTTCGTAATCCGTCAGGCTCAGCCCCGGCGCCGGGCCATGAAAGGCGAGGCGCGCGGCCAGTCCCTCGCGCGCCTGCCGGCGCAGCTCCGCCTCCTCGTCGAGCGGCGCGCCGTCGGCGGCGGTGAAACGCGGCAGGATCGGCGCGCGCGTGCGCGGGCGATAGCTGCAGCGCATGGCGATCTCGACGGTGTTGGCGAGCGCCTCCGGCAGGTCCGCGAAGATCTCGCGCATTTCCGCGCGCGTCTTGAACCGGTGCTCGGGCGTGACGTGGCGGCGCCCGTCCGCGCTCATCACCGACCCGTCGGAAATGCACAGAAGCGCGTCATGGGCCTCGTAATCGGACCGCGCGGCGAAGAAGGGCTCGTTCGTGGCCACGAGCGGCAGGCCGCGCGCATGGGCGAGGTCGAGCAGATGCGGCTCGGTGCGGCCTTCCTGCGGCGCGCCGTGGCGTTGCAGCTCCACATAGAGGCGGCCGGGAAAAAGCCCCTGCAGAACGTCCATGCGCTCCTGCGCGTCGGCGATGCGTCCGTCGGCGAGCAGAAGATCCACCGCGCCCGAGGGCCCGCCCGTCAAGGCGATGAGCCCGTGCGCGTTTTCGGCCAGACGCTCCAGCGTGACATGGGGCGTGTCGCCCGGCTCGGGCTCCAGCCAGGCGCGCGAGGCCAGACGCATGAGATGGGAATAGCCCTGCTCGTTTTGCGCCAGCAGCACGACGGAGCCGCGCCCGGCGGCGGGATCGTCGGCGCGCGCGGCGAGCCTCTTGCCGTCGCCGAAATCGACCGTCAGATGGCAGCCGATGATGGGCTGCACGCCTTCCTTGGCGAGCTTTTCGGAGAATTCGAGCGCGCCGAACAGATTGTTCGTGTCGGTGACGGCGAGGGCCGGCATTTTGTCGGCCTTGGCGAAATCCGCCAGCTTGCCGATGGACAGCGCGCCTTCGCGCAGCGAGAAGGACGTGTGCACATGCAGATGCACGAAGCCCACGGCTTCGGCCGCGTCCCGCAGCGCGCTGCGCTTGCTTGCGTCGTCCATGGGAGTTCCCCGCCCGGCCTCTTGCGCCCGGCCTGTCGCGCCTGAACGCGCAGCAGCCGTCTGCGCCTGCGAGCGCCTTTATCGCGGATTCGCCGGGACAAGGCGAGGCGGAAGCGGCGCCCGCGGCCACTTGTCCCCGCTGCGCAGAGCCCCTCAGGCGAGGACGGCGATGAAGCCCACAAAGCTCGCGAGACAGACGAGTTCGGCGACATCAACGATCAAGCTGCGAAGCATGAGACCCTCCGTTCTTGTATCAAGCGCCTTTTGTATTTGTTTTGTTCTCATCCCGCCAGCGGGAAATTCACCCATGGTTAACCGGCGGCCGGAACGCCCCGGCCCGCGCGGCGTTTCAGGACGTCACGTTCGGGAGGCTCCCATGATGGATCGCTACACGGCCCGCGCGCTCGTCGAGGCGGGGCAAATGTCCTCCGAGGAATATCTGCGCCTCTTCGGCGAGGAATTGCGCGCCGCCCGCGATCAGGCCAAGGCCGATCAGGAGGCGCAGCGGCGCGAATACGCCGCGCAGGCGCGCCACGGCGTCCCCTCTGAAGCGGAGACCGCGCCTTACGCGCCCGAATCCCAGCCGCTGGACCGGGAGCCCGGCGAACAGGCCTGACGCGGGCCCCAAAACCTCCGGATGCCAAGCCGCGCGCTTTTGCGTAGACTGGGCGCGAACATCGCAAAGATGGCTCGGGAGGATGACATGGCGGACCCAAGGGTCACTGGTTTGCGCGGCATTGAACTCGCCGTTTTCGATCTCGCCGCAAGCGCGGCTTTCTACAAGACATGCTGGGCGCTCGAACTCGTGGGGCAAAGCGGCGACCGCGCGTTCCTGCGCGCCGCCGGCGCGGAGCATCATGTGCTCACGCTGCATCAGCGCCCGCGCGCGGGCGTCGTGCGCGTGAATTTCGCCGCGCCTGACCGCGCAAGCGTCGATGCGCTCCATGCGAAAGCGCAAGCTTTGGGCGCCACGACCCATGCGCCGCAGGCCCTCATGAAAGAGGAAGGCGGCGGCTACGGCTTCGAGATCGTCACGCCCGAAGGCCAGCTCCTGCGCGTGTCGAGCGACGTCGCGCTCCATGCCGACGTGGATCCCGACACGGCGCGCCCCACCAAGGTCAATCACGTCGTGCTCAACGCCGCCGACATGGACCTGCAGATGAAATTCTTCTGCGACATGCTCGGATTCAAATTCTCCGATTGCAACGGACATATGAATTTCATCCGCTGCTCGGCGAACCACCATTCGATCGCGCTTGCGAAATCGGACGGGCCCTCGCTCAACCATGTCGCCTTCGAGATGGAGGACATCGACGGCCTCATGCGCGGCGTGGGCCGCATGCGTCTGGCGGAGCATGAATTGGGCTGGGGCGTGGGACGCCACGCGGGCCCGGGGCGCAACGTCTTCTCCTATTTCGTGGACCCGAACGGCTTCGCCATCGAATATACGACGGACGTGGACCAGGTGGACGATTCCTATGTGTCGCGCTCGGGCGAATATTGGGCGAACCTGCCGCTGCGCCCCTGCGCATGGGCGGGCGCGAAAATGATGGCGACGCCGCGCATGCGCGAGGCCATGGGCGGCAAGCTGATCGCCGCCGCCAACGCCGCGCTCGCGCAATCCTGCGACGATGCGATCTCCAACAAAATGGCGGGCTGACATGAGCGGACACGATACGGGCGCGCCCCAGAAGCTCGCCGGCAAGATTTTCTATCTCCTGTTCTGGGAGCTGACCGACAAGGCCGGCGACCGCATGGTCCATCATCAGGCCCATCTCGACTACGCCTTCTCGCTGGAGAGCGACGGTCGCCTGATGAGCGCAGGCCCCTTCCTCACCGAAGAGGGCGGGTCAACGGGACGCGGCATGTTCATGCTCAATGTCGCCAGCGCGCAAGAGGCGCATGCGATCGCGAAAGAAGATCCCTATTACAAGGCCGGCTACCGCACCTATCGTCTGGAGACGTGGCGGCGCAGCGAGGGAACCTTCACGCTGAAATTCGAAATCGGCGCCAATCGCGTCACGTTCGGCTGAGGCTCAGATCGCGCGGGCGGCCCGCCAGAGTATCCACTGGCGCCGCCATTGCGCGATCTCCGCCACGCCGGCGAAGGGATCGCGCGCGCGCGCAAAAATCTCCAGACGCGCGGGAACGAGCGCCAGCGGCAGGATCGCCGCGCGCGCGGCCGGCGCCGCGTCCCGCGCTGCGCGCGGGGCCGCCTGCGCATGCGATTGCGCGACGTCGCGCAAATGCGCCAGCGCCGCGCCCATCGCAGGCGACATGAGCCCCGCGGCCGCCG
>CAIXDD010000409.1 GCA_903918155.1 uncultured Hyphomicrobiales bacterium | reverse complement strand
GCGCGCGCGCTTTCGCGCGTGAGGTCCGCGACCGTCCAGGTCTCGCCGCTCGTCGAACGGTCCTTGCGCTCCACGCGCGGCGTGATGCTGCATTTGTTCGCGCGCAGATCGTCGCCGAACCATGCGACGGACAGGCTGACGCGGCCCAGCGCAGGGCATAACGTCTGCGCCTGATCGAGCGAGGCGGTCCAGTCGCTTTCCGCGACCAGCATATGTCGGTTGACAGGACGCGAAGACCCGTCGGCGGCCACGGCGTAGCGCGCGGCCGGCGCGCAGGCGAATTCGCCATCGCCCGGCGCAAGGTCAAGCGCGCGGATCGCCTCGCCCAATCCCGCCAGGGGACGGATCGTTTCGAAGGCGAGCTGGGGAACGCGATTGCCGAAATCCTCAAGCGGCATGCGTTCGAACACGACATAGGCGAGGCCGCGATAGGAAGGAGCGTCGGCCGCGCCCTCCTTGGCGAGAATGAGCGAATCCGGAGCCTGCGTTTCATCGCCGCGATAGACGCGGATGTTGAATCGCGTCTGGTCAAGTTCGCGCCCGTCCGCCCAGATGCGGCGCACTTCGGCGATGGGGCCTTCGCACAGGCCGATGGCGAAATTGGCGTAATAATAATAGCTCGTCTGCTTGGGCGAACTCGATCCGCCCTTGCCGCCGCCCGAAGAGACGGTGCTCTCCTCGAACCGCGTCGCCCAGATCATCTGTCCGCCCAGCCGCGCGCGCCCATAGACGCGCGGCACGGGCGCGCCTTCGGTGGAGGCGACGCCGTTAAGCGCCGTGAGGCGCGGGCCTCGCACATGCGGGGGCTTCGGCGCGAACAGGCGCTGATCGATGGCCGCGCCGGCGGCCGCGCCCGCAGCCTGACCGAGCGCCGCGCCGATCGGGCCGCCGATGAATTGGCCGGCGAGCGCGCCGACGGTTTGAAGAACGAGCGTCGCCATGGTGGAAACCTTGCAGCAAGACTCAGGCGGCGCGCATGCTCATGCATCGTCCGCGCCGGGAAAGGAAAAGACGTAGGCGATGCGACGGCGCCACCAGGGCGAGAGCGTCGTCTCGCACACGCAGGCGCCTTCATGCGCGTGGATCATCGCGTCAGGCGCCGAGAGAATGGCGCAATGTTTGGCGGGCGAATCCGCGCGCCAGCGAAACAGCGCCACGTCGCCCGGCTGCGCATCCTGCACGGCCACGGGCGTGAAATGCCGCAGGCCCGCCTGCGCCAGCCGTTCCTCGCGCGTGGTTTCGGCCCAATCAGGCGCATAGGGGGCGAAACGTTCCGGCTCGGGGCCGATGGCCTCGCGCCAGACGCCTCGCAACAGGCCAAGACAATCGCAGCCCACGCCGCGCGCAGACGCCTGATGAAGATAGGGCGTGCCGATCCAGAGCCGCGCCTGCGCGACGATTTCGCTGCGACGCGGGCTCATTTGAACAGGCTCCCGCCGTCCATGCCCGCGCCGCGCAGGCCATAGCCGATCACGTGATCATTGCCGGGCATGTGCGGAAAACCCCTGAAATTCGCCATGTTCGAAAACTTGTCGCGACAGGTCTCAAAGCGCTTGTCGCAGCCCGCATAGACGCGCAGCCGATCGCCCGCAGCAGGCGAACGCGCCAGCGGCGTCCAAAGCGTGAGCGCATGGACCGCGCCCTCCACGCGATGGGCGCGCACGGCCGCGCTCGCACCCGCGCCGCGTCCGGAAAGGATCACCACGCGCCCGCCTTCGCGCCAACCTGCGCCCTCGTCGCCAAGCGCGACGCGCAGCGTATAGGCGGAGCAATTCTCCAGCGCCGAGCGCTCCATCACGAAGGGCTCGCTCTTGAAGGCGAAGCCGCAGCGCGCATCGCCCAGATCGGCGTCGCATTGCGCGCGATAAAGTCGGCCGCGCTCCTGGTCGAGTTCATGGGCGAGCGTGCGCAGCTCCGCGGTGAAGGCGCGCGCGCCGCGCTTCACTTCGCCGATCGCCGCGACGTCGATCAAAACCGCGTTCTCCGGCGCGCTCCAATCGACGCGGCGGATCTCCACCTGCGCGCCGTCGTAAAGCCCATTCGCCAGATCCTCCTCGGTGAGAGCGGCAGCGCTCAGCGCGCCGGAGGCCTCCGCGCCGCCCACGGCCAGGCCGAGCGTGGTTTCGAACGCCCCGCCTTCGAGACCGGAGCCTGCGACATGCAGAACGCCCGCCACCGTCAGGTCGCGGTCGTGATCGGTGAAGCCCATCGTCACGCCGTCGCGCCGGACGATGCGCCAGCATGTGCACAGGCTCGTTTCGCCGCGCGTCAGCGACGCGCGCACGCTATCGGACAGATCGCGCATGGCGCCTCCTCACAAGATGATTTCGATGAGCGGGATGGAAGGAATCTCGCCGGCGTCGAAGGCCGACAGGTCGACTTCGAGATAATCGACGTCGAAACGCGCAGGCGTGTCGAAGAGAAAGCCCGCGGTCACGGCGGCTACGGCCGCAGGCGCATGGGCTTGCGCGAACCGCACGAGCCCGCTCGCGGGATCGACCTCGAAACGCGACGCCGGCGCCTCGACGCCGGCCACCGCGATGCGTACGGAACCGGCGACCGGCTTGCTGATCTCCCGAACATAGGGCGCGAAGGCGCCGCCATAGCGCTTGATCAATTGAAACTCGCGCCGCGCGCCATCGCCCGCGCCCAAAGTTTGGTCGCGCGCGGCGGGCGCGAGATGAGGCGCGCAGGATTTGCAATCGAGCCGGTCGCGCCAGCGGAACCCGTGCAATCTGCCGCGCCGCTCTTCGAAAAATTCGACCACCTGCGCGAGCGCGGCCAGAGATTTCACGCCGTAACCCCCGTCCCAGCGCCGGCGCGAGCGCGACCATCGCTGATTGCGCTCCTCGCGCCCGGAGCCAAGCGGCACGACGTCGGTGCGGCGTTCGGGCCCGCCGCGCGCGCCGCGCGCCACGTCGAGCGGAAAAAGGGCTTCATGAAAGGCCATGGGATTGATCCAGAGCAAAGCGGCAAGCTGACGCTCGCCTCATTTTGAAAAACCGACGAACCGAGGCAAAGCCAAGAAAGGACGCCGCGATGAGCCACACGCCCCATGAATTGCACGAGGAATTCCCGCAGGCGCGCGCGCGCATCCATGCGCTCAAGACCAGCGACGCCCATTTCGCCAAGCTCGCGGACAGCTATCACGACGTGAACCGCGCGATTCATCGCGCCGAGATCGAGGAAGAGCCGATCAGCGACGACAGCCTCGAACAGATGAAGAAGCAGCGCCTCGCGCTTAAGGACGAAATCGCCGCGCTGATCGCGGGCTGAGCGTCACGTCGCGCGCCGGCCCCGCGCCACCGCCCGGGCGAGCGCGCCCATCACCTGGGCCTGCGAGCGCTGGAAGCTCGCAGCGTCCGGCGTGGAGATCGTCACATGCACCGGCGCCGCGCGCGAGGCTGCGCCATTGGCCGCCACGCCCAAACGCCCGTCGGGGCCGCGCGCGAGCGGCATGATCGCCTCCGCGCCGCGCTCGCCCATCAGCCCCAATCCCTGGCCCGCGCCGAAAAACGTCGGGCGCGATACGATTCCTCCGTCCGCGAAAGGCGTGACGGGCGCAGCCCCGCCGCCTGAAAACGAACCGCCGACGGACGCCAGCGCATTGGCGAGGCCCTGTTGCAGCGGTTTCATCGCGGCGGCGAGCGCCATGTTGGAGAAGGACAGCGCCACGCTGCGCAAGGTTTCGTCCAACGACTTGCCGCCAGCGACGGCGCCGGAAAAAGCCCGCGCCAGCGTGCGCGCCACCCGTTCGCCGGATATGTCCACCGCGTCGAGCCCGCTGCGGATCGCCGCGAGATCCTGCTGCGCGAAGCCGGCGTCGAACTCTTCGGCCATGATCATGTCCTTTCGTCAGGGAAGGCGCGCATCAGCGCCGCCAGATCGAGATCCGCGCAATCAGGCGACGCAAGTCCGCGCAGGCCTTCGACCGCCGCGGCCAATTCGCGCGGCGTCATCGACCAGAAATCGTCAGGCGCAAGCCGCAACGCGCCAAGGCCGAACGCCATCGCCTCGCGCCAGGGAAAGGGCGCGCGGGCGCGACGATCGCTCATCCGCGTTGCGGCG
>CAIXDD010000408.1 GCA_903918155.1 uncultured Hyphomicrobiales bacterium | reverse complement strand
TCCGTGGCCACCGCCGGACCTACATCGGCTCGATGCCCGGCAAGATCATCCAGTCGATGCGCAAGGCCAAGACGTCCAACCCGCTCTTCCTGCTCGACGAGATCGACAAGATGGGCATGGACTTCCGCGGCGATCCGTCGTCGGCCCTGCTGGAGGTTCTCGATCCCGAGCAGAACCAGTCCTTCAACGACCATTACCTTGAGGTCGATTACGACCTGTCGAGCGTGATGTTCGTGACGACGGCGAACACGCTGAACATCCCTGCGCCCCTCATGGACCGCATGGAGATCATCCGCATCGCCGGCTATACCGAGGACGAGAAGGTGGAGATCATGCGCAAGCATCTTCTCCCGGCCGCGACCCAGAAGCACGGCCTGTCGCCGACCGAATGGTCGGTGGACGACGGCGCCCTGATGTTGCTGGTCCGCCGCTACACCCGCGAGGCGGGCGTGCGCAATCTCGAGCGCGAAGTCTCCAACCTCGCCCGCAAGGCGGTGAAGGAGCTGCTCACCTCGAAGAAAAAGAAGATCGCCTTCACGGCCGACAATCTGCCCGATTACCTCGGGCCTCCGAAATATCGCTACGGCGAGGCGGAGACCGAGGATCAGGTGGGCGTCGTCACGGGCCTGGCCTGGACGGAAGTGGGCGGCGAATTGCTGACCATCGAAGGCGTGATGATGCCGGGCAAGGGCCGCATGACGGTCACCGGCAATCTGAAGGACGTGATGAAGGAATCGATCTCGGCGGCGGCCTCCTATGTCCGCTCCCGCGCCATCGCCTTCGGCATCGCGCCCCCGACCTTCGAGCGGCGCGACATACACGTCCACGTTCCCGAGGGCGCGACGCCCAAGGACGGGCCCTCCGCCGGCATTGCGATGGCGACCGCCATCGTCTCCGTGCTGACGGGCATTCCGGTGCGCCGCGACATCGCCATGACCGGCGAAGTGACGCTGCGCGGGCGCGTGCTGCCGATCGGCGGCCTGAAGGAGAAACTGCTCGCGGCGACCCGCGGCGGCCTCAAGAAGGTGCTGATCCCCGAGGAGAACGCGAAGGACCTCGCGGACCTTCCCGCCTCGGTCAAGAACGCGCTGGAGATCGTGCCGGTCTCGCGCATGGAGGAAGTGCTGCGGCACGCCCTCGTGCGCCAGCCCGTGGCTATCGAATGGGACGAGGAGAAGGAAGCCGCCGAGGCCGCCAAGCGGCGCCCCGACGAGGAGACCTCGCCCGGCCTCGTCGCCCATTGAGGCGAACGGCCCGCAGCCGCTGACGACCCAGACCGCGCTCCCCCCGGAGCGCGGTTTTTTCTTGGCGGCCGGCCCGCGGGGCGCAGGGGCGGAGAGAGACCGGCGCAAGCGCCGCGCAAGTGCCGGGCAAGTGCCGATTGTCCCATCGGCCCGGACATGCGAGCCTAGCGGCAAGCCGGCGCGTCCGGCGCAGGTTCGGAGGTCACCCATGCATCGTCGTGCGCTCGCTGGCGCTTTGTCCGCTTTCTCCGCTTGGTCCGCTTTCGCCGTCTTCGGCGTCTTCGGCGGTCTCGCGCCCGCGCTGGCGCAATCGGCGCCCGCCGGCAAGGTGACGGTGGTCACGTCTTTCGCCAAGGACGTGACGGACCCGTTCAAGAAGGCGTTCGAGAAAGCCTATCCGAGCGTGACGCTGGAAGTGCAGAACCGCAACACCAACGCCGCGGTGAAATTTTTGGAGAGACGCGCTCCGCCAACCAGACGGATTTGATGTGGGCCTCCGCGCCCGATGCGTTCGAAGTGCTGAAGAGCAAGCAGCTCTTGCAGAAATATGCGCCGAAGGCGAAGGGCGTGGCCGAAAAGGTCGGCTCCTTTCCCGTCAATGACAGGGACGGTTTCTATTTCGGCTTCGCGGCCTCCGGCTATGGCGTGATGTGGAACGAGCGTTATCTGCGCGCCAACAAGCTGCCCGAACCCAAGGAATGGCAGGATCTCGCAAAGCCCGCCTTTTTCGACCATGTGTCGATCTCCGCGCCCTCGCGGTCGGGCACGACGCATCTGACCATCGAGACGATTCTGCAAGGAGAAGGCTGGGACAAGGGCTGGCGCACGGTGAAGGAGATGGCGGGCAATTTCCGCACCGTCACCGACCGATCCTTCGGCGTGCCCGAGGCGGTGAATTCCGGTCAGGTCGGCGTGGGCATCGTGATCGATTTTTTCGCCTTCTCCGCGCAGGCTGCGGGCTTCCCCGTGAAATTCGCCTATCCCTCCGTCACGACCGTGGTGCCGGCGAATATCGGGATCATCGCCAATGCGCCCAATCGCGCGGGGGCGGAGGCTTTCGTGGAGTTCATCCTCTCGCCGGAAGGGCAGGAGGTGCTGCTCGAGCCGGGCATCCGTCGTCTGCCCGTGAACATGCAGACCTATGAGAAGGCGCCGGCGGGCTATCCCAATCCCTTCAAGGATCCGCAATTCCAGAAAATGATGCTGTTCGACGTGGACAAGTCGGAAGCGCGCACCGCGCCCGTCGACGTGTTGTTCGATCAGCTCATCACCTTCCAGCTTGAGCCGCTGAAGGCGGCCACGAAAGCGGTGCATGACGCGGAGGCCGCGCTCGCGAAAAAGAACAATGAGAAGGCGCGCGCGCTCGTGAAGGAGGCGCGCGACCTGATCGCCGCCATGCCGATCAGCGAGGCGCAAGCCTCAAGCGCGGAGATCCGCGGGGCCTTCACGGGCGCCAAGGAGAAGGGCGCGCGGCAGGCGGAGCTGGAGAGCCAATGGTCGGCCTTCGCGCGCGAGCGTTACGCGCAGGCGCGGGCGAAAGCGGAAGAGGCGCTGAAACTCGCGCGCTGAGACGCGCTGTCGCTGGAGGCGTGCGCGCGCGGTTCGAATCAGCTACAGGCTTGAGCCTGACTGATCTTTGGGCCGTTCATGCGCATTCTTCCGTTCGATCTGAGTGGACGGCGCGCTCTTGGAGGGCGCGCTCTTGACGGGCGCGCTGCCGGCGGTCGCCTCTGGATCGCGCTCGCCTGCGGGGCGGCATTGGCCTCGCGCGCGCCCATGGGCCTTGCGGACCGGCCCTTCCACGACGAACCCGCCTATGCGCTGATCGCCGCTTATTGGCTCGAGGGCCTGGCGCCCTATCGCGACGTCTGGGACGTGAAGCCGCCGGGCCTGTTCGCGCTTTATGCGCTGGCGCAGGCCTTGGGCGCGTCGCCGCTCGCCAGCGTCTGGATCCTGCCGCTGCTGGCGGTCTGTGCGAATGCGCTGGCGCTTTGCGCCATCGGGC
>CAIXDD010000407.1 GCA_903918155.1 uncultured Hyphomicrobiales bacterium | reverse complement strand
CCCGATCTCGCCATCCGCTCGACCTTCATCGTGGGCTTTCCCGGCGAGACGGAAGAGGATTTCGAATTCCTGCTCGACTGGCTGAAGGAAGCCCGGCTCGATCGCGTCGGCGCGTTCAAATATGAAGCGGTGGCCGGCGCCGCCGCCAACGATCTCGGACTCGCCGTCGTCCCCGAGGAGGAGAAGGAGCGCCGCTACAAGCGTTTCATGGAGACGCAGCAGGCGATCAGCGCGCGCATCCTGAAAAACAAGGTGGGCAAGCGTTTGCAGGCCATCGTGGACGATCCCGGCGCCGGCGGCGTGGCGCGCGGGCGCACCAAGTCCGACGCGCCCGAGATCGACGGCTCGATCTATATCGCCTCACGCCGCCCGCTGCGCGCGGGCGACGTGGTGAGCGTGAAGGTGGAGCGCGCCGACGCCTATGACCTGCACGGCGTCGCCACCTGATCGTCGGGGCGCGCGCGCCGTCAGGGAATGAGCACGGTGGCGCCCACCGTCTCGCGCGCTTCCAGCGCCTTGTGCGCGGCCACGACCTCGGCGAGCGGATAGCTGCGATTGACGGGGATCTTCACCTTGCCTGAGCGGACCATCGCGAAAAGATCCTCCGCCATGGCGTCGAGGTCTTCGCGCTTGGCGATATAGGTGTAGAGCGTGGGCCGCGTGCAGAACAGCGAGCCCTTCTGCATCAGAAGCGTGATGTTGAACGCGTCGATCATGCCCGACGCATTGCCGTAGGACACGAACATGCCCAGCGGGCGGATGCAGTCCAGCGAGCCGGGGAAGGTCGCCTTGCCCACGCCGTCATAGACGACGTCGCATAATTTTCCGCCGGTGATCTCCTTCACGCGCGCGGCGAAATCCTCGCTGCGGTAATCGATGGCGTGATGGGCTCCCGCCGCTTTCGCAATGGCGCATTTCTCCGCCCCGCCGGCCGTGCCGATGACGACAGCGCCCAGCGCATTCGCCCATTGGCACAGAATCTGGCCCACGCCTCCCGCCGCCGCGTGGACGAGAATGGTCTCGCCCGGCTTCACGGGAAACGTGCGGCGCAGCAGATATTGCGCGGTGAGCCCCTTCAGCATCATGCCTGCGGCGGTCTCGTAGGAAATGTCGTCGGGCAATTTCACGAGCAGGCGCGCCTCGACGTTGCGCTCCTGCGCGTAGCAGCCCAGCGTCGTGGCGTAGCCGACCCGGTCGCCGATCTTGAATCCCGCGACGCCCTCGCCCAACGCCACGACGTCGCCGGCGGCCTCATTGCCCAGCGTGAAGGGCGTCGGCGTCTTATAGGCGCCGGCGCGAAAATAGGTGTCGATGTAATTGAGGCCGATGGCGCGGTTGCGCACCTTCACCTCGCCGGGCCCCGGCGCGCCGATCTCGACATCCTCGATCCGCATCACGTCCGGCCCGCCCGTTTCGCGCACCACGACAGCCTTCACCATGTCATTTTCCTCTTGTTGCGCCCTCATGTCGCGCTGCGCGCCGCGAGGACTTGGTCGACTCGCATGGCGCCCATGCGCGGACATGGATGGCGCGGAGCGCGTGCTTTTGGCAATCTGCCGGAAAGCGCCCGCCGCGAACAGCCCGCGCGCGTCAGGAGCAGGGCGGGATCGGGAAACACATGAGCAGGCAAAGGGCCAAAAGCGCAAGCGCCGGCGCCTTCGGGGACATGTTCACGCCGAAGCTCGTCACCATTCTGCGCGAGGGCTATGGGCTGGGCGCCTTCCGGGCCGACCTTCTGGCCGGGCTGACCGTGGCCATCGTCGCCCTGCCCCTGTCCATGGCCATCGCCATCGGCTCGGGCGCCAAGCCCGAACAGGGGCTGATCGCGGCCGTGATCGGCGGCTTCATCGTTTCGGCGCTGGGCGGCAGCCGCTTCCAGATCGGCGGGCCGGCGGGCGCCTTCATCGTGCTGGTGGCGAGCGTGATCGAGCGCCACGGCTATCAGGGCTTCCTCGCCGCCACGATCATGGCGGGCTTCTTCCTGCTCGCCATCGGCTATCTGCAGCTCGGCGCCTTCATCAAATATATTCCCCAGCCGGTGATGACCGGCTTCACGGCGGGGATCGCGCTCATCATCTTCGCGGCGGAGATCAAGGATTTCTTCGGCCTCGCCCTGCCGCGCGAACCGGGGCCGCTCATTCCCAAACTGGCCGCCCTGTGGGAGGCGGCGCCGACGCTGAATCCCGTCGCGACGCTGGTGGGGGCCGGCGCGCTCGCCCTCATCCTGCTCCTGCGGAAGATCGCGCCGCGCTTTCCCGGCCTGCTCGCCGCCGTGGCGCTGAGCGCGCTGGCGGCCTGGGGTCTCGGCCTGCCGGTGGAGACCATCGGCACGAAATTCGGCGGCGTGCCCAGCGGCCTGCCGGCGCCCGCCCTGCCCGCCGTCGCGCCCTCCGCGCTCGCCGACCTTCTGCCGGCCGCCCTCGCCATCGCGCTGCTCGGCGGCATGGAATCGCTTCTCTCCGCCGTGGTGGCCGACGGCATGTCGGGCCGGCGCCATCGCTCCAATTGCGAGCTGGTGGCGCAGGGCTGGGCGAATATCGGCTCGGCTCTGTTCGGCGGCCTCTGCGTCACCGGCACGATCGCGCGCACGGCCACCAATATCCGCGCCCAGGCGTATGGGCCCGTGGCGGGCATGCTCCATGCGGCCTTCCTGCTCGCCTTCATGGTTCTGGCCGCCCCGCTCGCCAATTGGATCCCGCTCGCCGCGCTCGCCGCCGTTCTGGCCGTGGTGGCCTGGAACATGGTGGAGCGCGACCATATCCGCGCTGTCCTGCGCGGCGACCGGGCGGAGGCGGCGGTCCTGCTCGTCACCTTCCTGCTCACGGCCTTCCATGACCTGACGACAGGCATCGGCGTAGGCGTGGCGATGGGCGCGCTCCTGTTCATGCATCGCATGGCGCAGCTCGTGGAGGTCACGACGCATCTGCCCCTGCTGGGCGCCGACCAGCCCGACGAGGCGGCGGGCCGCACGCCCTATGAACGGGCGAAGGGCCCGCGCGACGTGATCGTCTACCGCATCGCCGGCCCCTTCTTCTTCGGCGCGGCCGCGCAGGTCTCCAGCGTGCTGGAGCAGATCGACCGGCCCCCGCGCGCTTTCGTGCTCGATCTCTCCGCCGTCCCCCTCGCCGACGAAACGGGCGCCCATGCGCTGGCCGCCTTCGTGGCCAAGGCCCGGCGCGCGGGCGCGCGGGTCTTCGTGGCCGGCGCCTCGCGCAGCCTGTTGCGCCGCCTGCTGCGCGCCGGCCTCGATCGTGGGCAGATCACCTATGTCGCGCGCATCGATGACGCTTATTCGCGCATCGAACGCGACGAGCGCATGGCCCGAAACTCAAGCTGACGAAAGCATGGGCGCCGTTCGCGCATAAAACTTCGGCGCCAAGGCGGCTCTGCACATAAATTAGGCGGCTCTCTCGCGCCTCAAACCTTCGTCGCATGCCGAAGGGCGCGAGCGGGCGCCCGCGCCGCGCGCTTTTTTGGGACGAAACGGGCCGCCGCGCGGATTGCGGGCCTGCTGGCACACCCGTTGCTTTGACCGCTGCAGGTCAACAAACGGGAGCGCCCTGATGTCCATGTTCCGCAATCCTTTCGACTCCGGCTTGCGCCTTCGCGGCGGCTGTTCGTGCGGCGCGCACGCCTCGCAGGAAGCCCATGCGCGCGCGATGAAGGCCGATGCGGTCGAGGCCGGCGAGACGGGCGAAGAGGCGCGTTATGAGCGCGTGGTCCAATCGGCGATCATGCGCGCGATGTTCCCCGCCGACGCGCAGCGCCGCGCCTTTCTGAGCGCGGTGGGATGGTCCACGGCTGCGGCGGCGATCTCCAGCGTATTGCCCATCGGCGCGGCGACGGAAGCCTTCGCGCAGACCGGCCCCATCGAGAAAAAGGCGCTGAAGGTCGGCTTCATCCCGATCACCTGCGCGACGCCCATCATCATGGCCGACCCGATGGGCTTTTACAAAAAGCACGGCCTCGACGTGGAAGTGGTGAAGACCGCCGGCTGGGCGGTCATTCGCGACAAGACGCTGAACAAGGAATATGACGCCGCGCATATGCTGGCCCCCATGCCGCTCGCCATCACCATGGGCATCGGCTCGACGCCGACGCCTTACGCGATGGGCGCCATCGAGAACGTGAACGGCCAGGCAATCACTTTGGCCATGAAGCACAAGGACAAGCGCGATCCCAAGAGCTGGAAGGGCTTCAAATTCGCCGTGCCCTTCGACTTCTCGATGCACAATTATCTGTTGCGCTATTATCTCGCGGAGAACGGAATCGATCCCGACAAGGACGTGCAGATCCGCGCGGTGCCGCCGGCCGAAATGGTCGCCAATATGCGCGCCGACAATATCGACGCCTTCCTCGCGCCCGATCCCTTCAACCAGCGCGCGGTCTATGACGGCGTCGGCTTCATCCACATGCTCTCGAAAGAGCTGTGGGACGGCCATCCCTGCTGCGCCTTCGCGGCCAGCCGCGAATTCATCGCGAGCGCGCCCAACACTTACGCCGCGCTCATGCGCGCGATCATCGACGCGGCCGCCTACGCCGCCAAGCCCGACAATCGCAAGGAGATCGCGGCCGCCATCGCGCCGGCGAATTATCTCAACCAGCCGCAGATCGTGCTCGAACAGGTGCTCACGGGCGTCTACGCCGACGGCCTCGGCCAGGTGAAGAAGGACGCCAACCGCATCCAGTTCGATCCCTTCCCGTGGGAATCCTTCGCCGTCTGGATCCTCACGCAGATGAAACGCTGGGGCCAGATCAAGGGCGACGTCGATTACGCCGGCATCGCCAAACAGGTCTATCTCGCCACCGACGCCGCGCGCCTGATGAAGGAAGCTGGCCTCACGCCGCCTGCGGCCACGAGCAAGAGCTTCTCGGTCATGGGCAAGGTCTTCGATCCCGCGAAGCCCGAGGCCTATATCGACAGTTTCGCCATCAAGCGGTCGTGAGGGACGCCATGATCTCCTCCCTCAACGCGCGCGCCGCGCTCGTCTCGCTGCTCATCTTCGGCTCTTTCCTTCTCGCCTGGCACATCGGCGTGCAGGGCGGCAAGGGAAGCGTCGCGCAGATGGATCCCGAATATGCGCGCCTCATGGGCGTAGCCGCCACGCAGGGCAAATCCGCCATGCCCGGCCCGCTCGAAGTGGGCGCGCAAATCTGGGAGCATCTGAAGAGCCCCTTCTATGATCGCGGGCCCAACGACAAGGGACTCGGCATCCAGCTCGCCTATTCGCTGGGACGCGTCCTGCTCGGCTATCTCCTGGCGGTGATGGTCGCGCTGCCGGTGGGCTTCCTGATCGGCATGTCGCCCTTGATGAGCCGCGCGCTCGATCCCTTCATCCAGGTGATGAAGCCGATCTCGCCGCTCGCCTGGATGCCGCTGGCGCTCTACACGATCAAAGACAGCGCCACCTCGTCGATCTTCGTCATTTTCATCTGCTCGATCTGGCCCATGCTGACCAACACGGCGTTCGGTGTCGCACATGTGCGCAAGGAATGGCTCAATGTCGCGCGCACGCTCGAGGTCAATGCGCTGCGCACGGCTTGGCGCGTGATCCTGCCCGCAGCAGCACCGACGATCGTGACCGGCATGCGTATCTCGATCGGCATCGCCTGGCTCGTGATCGTGGCGGCCGAGATGCTGGTGGGCGGGACCGGTATTGGCTATTTCGTGTGGAACGAATGGAACAATCTGTCGATCTCCAACATCATCACCGCGATTCTCGTGATCGGCCTTGTCGGCATGCTGCTCGACCACATGCTTGGCTTTGCGACCAAACTCGTGACCTACCAGGAATGATGCGGCGATGACCTACGTATCGATCGAGGGCATCGCCAAGCGCTTCAAGCAGCCCGGTGGGGACGTGCAGACGGTGTTCGAGAACATCCATTTCGGCGTCGCAAAGGGCGAGTTCGTATGCCTGATCGGCCATTCGGGCTGCGGCAAGACGACGATCCTCAATATCCTTGCGGGCCTCGATACGGCCGACGACGGTGTGCTGCTGGTCGGCGGCAAAGAGGTGGCGGGGCCGTCGCTCGACCGTGCTGTGATCTTCCAGGGCCATGCGTTGATGCCGTGGATGAGTGCGATCGACAACATCGCGTTTGCCGT
>CAIXDD010000406.1 GCA_903918155.1 uncultured Hyphomicrobiales bacterium | reverse complement strand
CGCCGCCTATGGCGATCCGCGCAAGCCGGAGGTGGACCCGATCGATTGGGTGGAGCGAATCCCCTTCACCGAGACGCGCAATTACGTGCAGCGCGTGGTCGAGAATCTGGGCGTCTATCGCGCCCGCTTCGGCGCGCCCGACGCCCCCCGCCTGATGGTGGAGGATTTGCGCGCGCGCGAGCTGCGGCTGGCGTCCAACGCCCGCTGACCGGGCAGGCGGCGCGGCCTCTCCCGCATCCGCCATTGATCCCCCCGCCGCCCTCCGGCTAGTTTGCGCGCAAGGAGCGCATCCATGAGCCCAGCGCAGAGCCATTTCATCTCGGCCCCCGACGGGCTGCGCCTGCATGCGCGCGTGCAGGGCCCGGCGTTGTCGGATCTGACGCCGGTGGTCTGCCTGCCGGGCCTCACGCGCAACAGCGACGATTTCGCGCCGCTGGCCGAGCGGCTCGCGCAGGGCGCGGCGGGCGGGCCGCGCCGCGTGGTGTCGCTGGATTATCGCGGGCGCGGCCTCTCGGAGCATGATCCCGACTGGCGCAATTACGACCTGCGCGTGGAGAACGCCGACATTCTGGCCTGCCTTGCGGCGCTGGAGATCGGCGAGGCGGTGATCGTGGGCACTTCGCGCGGGGGCCTGCATGCGATGCTGTTCGCCGCCACGCGCCCCACGCTGCTACGCGGCGTCGTGCTCAACGACATCGGCCCGGCGATGGAGGCGCAGGGGCTCGCGCGCATCCGCTCCTATGTGGGCAAATTGCCCGCCCCGCGCGACTGGGAGGAGGCGGACGCGCTTTTGCGCACGACCATGGGCGGGCGCTTTCCCGCGCTCGACGCCGCCGATTGGCGCGCCTATGCGCAGGGCGTTTTCGCGCAAGGGCCCGACGGGCGCTTCTCCCTGCGCTACGATCTCCCTCTCATGCGCGTGCTCGAAGGGATCGATCTCGACGCGCCGATCCCTGCCGCCTGGCCGCAATTCGAAGGGCTCGCCCATGTGCCGGTGCTGGCGATCCGGGGGGCCCTGTCGGACCTTCTGTCCGAGGCCACGCTGGCGCTGATGCAGGCGCGCCATCCCCGCTGCGAGGCCCATGTGGTGGAGGGGCAGGGCCACGCCCCGCTGTTGCGCGACGACCCCACGCTGGCGCGGATCGCCGAATTCATCGCCGCCGCCGCCCCCCATTGACGGGGCGGGCCGGATGGGACGGCCACGGGCGCGCAACAGTCTTGCCAATCGGGGCCCGCTCGGGCATATCGAGGCGCGCGCCGGGCTTGCCCGTCGCGCCGCGGAGACGTGGCCGAGAGGCTGAAGGCACTCGTTTGCTAAATGAGCATACCCCACAAGGGTATCGAGGGTTCGAATCCCTCCGTCTCCGCCAATTACCCATTCGCTACAATCCCAATCGCTTCGTCTCGCCGCACATAACGTCCTAATCTTAGTGATTTACTCTATCTACGTTGGCCGCAGATGTTCGAATGAATACCATTGCCACCGTCCCCGTTCGCGGGTTATTGTAGGGGACAGAGTAGGTGATGGCGGGCATGTACGATGGCGGTACGCGAATTGTCAGCCGCTTTCCTGAGAACTGCTGGGCCGGGGCGTTATTGCGACGGTGACGGCCTCTATCTGCTGGTCAAAAAGACCGGCAAGAAGTTCTGG
>CAIXDD010000405.1 GCA_903918155.1 uncultured Hyphomicrobiales bacterium | reverse complement strand
TGGCATTGCGCTTTGATGTTGTCGACCCATTGCTCTTGCATGGGTCGAGCGCCGGGGCCTGACTCGCCTCCGACGATAGCCCAGTGGATGCCCGACAGATCAACTCGATCGACGTCTTCAATTAAAGGCTCGAACGATATGAATCTTATTGCCGCTGGCGTTTTCCGCAAATCTGCAATCCGCTCCACCGCCGCGCGGTCTTCAACTGACGTTCCTAGCCAGACATTCGCCAATTTCCGAAATTCTTTCCGCGCCAGAATCCTGCGCATGTTTTCCGGGCGTTTCGTCAGTATCTGGAATGTGTGTTGGGGGCATGCGCGCATTGACTCCCAGACACGCAGAATAAAGCTTGGATCAACGCCGTCCTGAAACAAATCTGACATAGAATTTACGAAGATACGCCTTGGCTTCTTCCAGCGAAGCGGAGCTTCCAGCACATGTTCATTGAGATGGATCCGGCCGGTCCATTTTGGCCGACCCCCGGATTTTCTGACAACGCCGGAATAGCTGGGATGGTGCATCGCCTGCAGACGAGCCGCCATACGCATCGCATAACAGTTTGCGCATCCGGGAGACACGATGCGGCAACCGGAAACAGGATTCCATGTTGCGTCCGTCCATTCAATATCGCTTTCCCCGGGCATTATTTGCTCGTTCTTCTGTTTCTGGCTGCGCCTCTTGATTTGATGACGTCGCTCGCCAATCTCTTTGCGAGATTGATCGCCGGCGCGGATGGATTTGCTGTCGCGAACATCAAGGAATACATATGCACGCCTCTTGACCCAAGTTGAAGCCAATCCTCAAGAACGATTCCTTTGAATATCTCCTTCATCCTGTTTTGCATGAAAAAGGTAATCCCTTTGGCATTGACGGCCTTTTCCGAGCGTTCTGTGGAGCCGAAAAGATCGTTTTCGATCTTGGTTTCATAGAAGAACGTCCGCCAATCCTTCGTTCCTAGCAGACGATCTAACGATTCTGCATGAGGCTCATGAAATCCGGCCTCTCTAATCTGCCGGTTTACGCCCAGTCCTGCGGGAAAAAGATACCAAAGATCGATTTTGTTTGTTTCGGCGATTAACTGCAATGTGTCCCAGCTGATCTGATTGCCGAACGGGTCCAAAAACACCACTGCGCGGCAGTTTTGCTTCTTTATGTCTTTGCAGAACCTTTCTAATTCATCGTTGGCGTCGGCGGTGCGCACAAAAATTCGGTTTGCTAGCGCTGGAAAATCAGCCTTCAGGCGGCTCAGCTCATTGGATTTCCTGCGCAGTTTTTCGACGAAGATGTATTGGTGGAACGGTGTCTCAAGTTTCAGGGCGCGCCTGGCTGAGCCTTCCAATATTTTGTCAGAGGTCGTGACATCGATGAATGGCAGCAGTCCCTCGGAGCTTTCCGTTCGGGAGGGGACTTCAATGCTTCCAGTGCCAGCGAAGGCGTCAAAAAACACTGTTTGAAATTTTTGATTTTTGAGTGCCTTGGTGTAGGCATCGAGATAGTTTTCAAGCACATCGAGTTTGATTTCGGTGTGGATGCCACCAAATGATTGAAGCGTCATGGAAAAATCTCACGAAAAAAGACATGTTGGAAATGAGAACATTTATAGAACATAGCTTACTTCAGCGCAACAAGGCTCTGAGAATTACGCGTCACAGGAGCGTTCCATGATCGTGCATCGCGCCGGCTCCCGCAAAACCTTGCGCGCTTCGGCTGATTATTTCACCGGGACCGCGCATCAGGATCCCATTTTCGAGGCGCCGGCGCCGGCGAATCTGCGCGCGTTGCGGGTCACCTTCGAGCCCGGCGCGCGCACGGCCTGGCACACGCATCCGCTGGGCCAGACGATCTATGTCACCGACGGGCTGGGCCTCGTGCAGCGCGAGGGCGGCCCCGTGCAGGAGGTGCGCCCCGGCGACGTGGTCTATTTCGAGCCCGGCGAGCGGCATTGGCACGGCGCGGCGCCCGACGTGGGCATGGTCCATATCGCCATGCAGGAAGCCAAGGACGGCAAACATGTCGACTGGGCCGAACAGGTCACCGATGCGCAATATCTCGCCCCGCCGCAGCGCTGATCGCGCGCCCCGCGCGACGCGCGCGGCCTGCGCGCCCTGTGCGACGCGGGCCGTGGAGGCCGCGCCATGAGTTCGACGGGTTCGACGAGTCCGACGCAGCCCCCCGCGCCCCCGCAGGAGGGCGCCGGCGCCTCGGGCCCCTTCGTCCTGCCGCCGGGCTATGACGGGCTTGGCGAATCGCGCCGTCTCCTGCGCGTGATTCGCGCCGGCGCCCTCGCCACCAATGGGCCCGAAGGCTTTCCTTTCGCCTCGCTGGTCACGATCGCGACGGATCACGCCGGCGCGCCGCTCCTGCTCCTGTCGGGCCTGTCGGCCCACACCCGCCATCTGATCGCCGATCCGCGCGCCTCGATCCTGCTGAGCGAGACCGGCAAGGGCGATCCGCTCGCCCATCCGCGCCTGTCGCTCGTGGGCGCGATGACGCGGCTGGAGGGGGCGGCGCGGGAGGCCGCGAAGGCGCGCTTCCTCGCCCGTCATCCCAAATCGGCGCTCTATGCGGATTTCGGCGATTTCGGCTTCTGGCGGCTGGAGATCGCGCGCGCCCATCTCAACGGCGGCTTCGCGAAGGCGGCCGCCTATGACGGCGGCGAGCTGCTGCTGGATGCGCAGGCCTGCGCTCTGGCCGCCGCGCTCGAACCCCAGGTCCTGGCCGAGCTGGACGCCGCCCCGCAGACGCTGGCCCGGCTCGCGGCCGCCGCCGGCGCGCAGCCCTCGGCGCGCTGGCGCGCGACGGGGTTCGATCCGCTCGGGCTTGACTTGGCGGCCGGCGACCTGTCCGCGCGGCTGGCCTTCGCGGAGCCGGTGACCGACCTTCCCGCCTGGCGTCGCGCCATGGAGGACAGGTCCGGCGGCCCAGTCGA
>CAIXDD010000404.1 GCA_903918155.1 uncultured Hyphomicrobiales bacterium | reverse complement strand
TCAATGGCATTGAAGAGGTCGTCGGTTCGATTCCGTCTGGCTCCACCAGCTCCCCTTTTCTCCGCTATCGCTCCTCTCCGCGACCGCTCCTCTGCGCGGCCCTCTTCGGCTGCTTTCCGGACGCCCTGATCGCGCCTTTTCCGCGCCCGCCCGCCTCGCGTTGACGTTTCCGCCCGCCGGTCGCGCCGGGCGCCCGGGCGATGTCTAAAACGCTTGGCGTTCAGCCGCTTGCGCGCGTTCCTGCGCTGGCATGGGCCTTGCTGGAGCAGCCCCGCATTCAAATCTTGCGGTAAGGCTCCATGGTCACCTCCGTCACGAATACGAGTTCGACGAGCTACGTCCCGCGCACCAGCGCGACCACGACGACGACCGGCGCGACCGCGACCGTGCGCGCGAGCGCCACGATCACCCTGTCGGCCGCCGCGCAGGAGCTGAAGGCCATCATGGGCCTCACGCCCGCCGCCATCGGCGCCCTGTCGTCCGCTCAGGTCGGCGCGATGACGAGCCAGCAATTCGCGGCGCTCAAGCCAACGCAGATCGGCGCCTTCAACGGCGCACAGCTGGCCGGCGTGAGCGCAGACAAGCTCACCGGCCTGAGCGCGGCGCAGATGGCGGGCTTTCGCCCCAGCGTGATCGCCGCCTTCACGGACGCGCATTGGGATTCCGTGCCGGCCGCCTCCATGGGCGCGCTGACCTCCGCCCAGATGGTCTCGATTCCGCCCGACGTGTTCAAGACCCTGTCGCCCGAACAGATCGGCGGCTTCACCGACAAGCAGGTGGCGTCGATGACCGAAGCCCAATTCGGACTTCTCGCGCCCGAACAAATCGCAGCCCTCAGCGCGAAGGCCATGAAGGGCCTGACCCATGCTCAGATCAGCGCCATCGATCCCGCCGTCGTCGACGCCCTGACGCCCGCCCAGCTCGCGGGCCTCACGCGCCAGCAGATGTCGTCCTTCTCCGCCGCGCAGATCGACGCCTTGTCCACGGAGCAGATGGGCGGGCTCACCGCCACGCAGGTGAGCGGCTTCACGCGCGAACAGGTCGAAGGGCTCACGGACGTTCAGCTTTATGGGATCAGCCCCGCCGCGTTGAAAGGGCTCACGCGCTCGCAATTGGGCGCGATCGATCCGGACATTCTTTATGCGGCGCCCTCCGTCTTCGTGGGCGCGCTCAGCGCGACGCAGGTCTCCGGCCTCTCGCGCGCCCAGCTCGACGGGATCGCCTCGGCGACGACCGATTTCATCGCCGCGCTGGCGCCCGCCGCCGTCAAGGGCCTGCCGCTGACCTTCATCGCGCGGATGAGCGGGGACCAGGTGGGCGCCCTCAGCGCCGCGCAATTGGGCCAGATGACGCCCTCCCAGATCCGCGCGATGACGCAGGAGCAGATCGCCGGGCTCACCGAGCCGCAGATCGCCGGCCTCACCGCAAAGCAGATCGTGGGCTTCTCGCCGGCGCAGATCGGCATGTTCGAGGATGCGCAGGTCGCCAAGATCGCCGTCGCCGCGATCAAGGCGCTCAGCGTGTCGCAGGTCGCCGCCATAAGCGAAGACCATGTGGACGCGCTCACCGTCGAACAGATGGGCGCCCTGTCGGGCGCGCAGATCTCCGCCTTTTCGAAGGACGAAATCGTCGCGTTCTCCACGACGCAGGTGCAGGGCCTGTCCGCCAAGGGCCTGTCGGGCGTCTCCGCCACCAAGATCGCTGAATTTGCCGAAGACGATATCGCAGCCCTCTCGCCCGACCAGCTCAAGGGGCTCACGGCGCTGCAGATCGAAAATCTCACCATCGAACAGACGCAGGCGCTCACCGTCACGCAGATCGCCGCCTTCACCGACAAGCAGATCGTCGGCTTCACCGAAGAGCAGATCGACGCGCTGGAGGTTCCCCAGATTCAGGCGATCGCGGAAAGCGCCATCAAGGGGCTCTCGGAGAACCAGATCCGCGCCTTCGGCATGGGCGCCTTCGACGACCTCACGGCCGGACAGATTGGCGCGCTCACGGCGCTGCAGGTCTCCGCGCTGACGCCGGAGCAGATCGCGGGCATGGATCAGGCCGATGTGGAGGCCTTGTCGTTGAGCGCGGTCGCCGGCTTCAGCGGCGCGCAGATCGCGATGATCGCGCCCGAGCAATTCGCCTGGTTCACGCCCGGTCAGATCCCGGCGCTCACGGCGGAGCAGATCGAATCCCTCGGCGTCGATCAGATCATGGAGATGACCGGGGAGCAGATCGCCGCGCTCACCGAAGAGCAGCTCGCCGCCTTCTCGGCCGAACAGGCCTCGGCGCTCAGCGAAGCGCAGGTCGCAAACCTTTCGCCGGGCTCCGGCGCGGCCTGACGCCGCGCGTCTCTATCCGCGCGCGGCGCGCGCTTCTTGCAGCCACGCGGTCCAGGCGCGGTCAGGATCGCGCGAGCCTTTGCGGCGATGGTCGATCTCCGATTGGGTGAGGAATTGCACCGGGCCCAGAACGCTCGCCTGCAATTGCTGCCGGGCGTTCGTCTCCGCCACCACGGCGCGGCGCGTCATCTCGCGCAGGTTCGCGCCCGCCACCACCACGCCATGGCGGCGCAGCAGGACGAGCGCATGGTCGCCCAGCGCCTGCGCCAGAGCGCGCCCCTGAGCCGGCGTCACCACATTCAGGTCGCCCTCGTCGTCGACGTCGCGGCTGTCGAAGGCGGGCGCGCCCGCGCCGATGAAGGCGGCCGGCCCCGTCATCGGGCGCAGCAGGGTCATGCTGTTGCAAAAGGGAATGAGGCTGGGCGAATGGGCGTGAATGAGCGCGTTCACATCCGCCCGCGCGCGATAGATCTCGCCATGGATCGCGCGTTCGAAAAATAATTTCGCCTGCGCGTCGCGCACGGGCGCGCCGTCGAGCGTCACCTCCACAAGCGTCTCGCGGCTCACCTCGCGCGCGGGCATGGCGCGGGTGATCCAGTAACGATCCGCATGTTCGGGGTCGCGCGCGCTGATATGCCCATAGGCGTCGATCACGCCCTGATGCGCGAGGATGTGATTGGCGGCGACGAGTTCGTCGAGCATGGTCTCGCGCGTCTGGGCGAAGGAGATGGACATGGCGGGCCTCAGGTGGTGAAGCGCTTGAGCGTCTGCGGCGCGAACAGGTCTTCGGGCGCGACGCGGCGATGGCAAACGCCCTGTTCAAAGGCGAATTGCAGGAAGGCGTCGAGCGTGGCGCGGTTGGCGTCGAGCCCATAGGGCCAGATATCCTTGCCGAACAGGGCGGTCTGCGCGCGCGCATGTTCATAGGCCCAGGGCACGGGAACGGCGGCGGCGACGGAGAGCATGCGCTTCAGGCTGTTGTTCTTCGCCTGCTCGAAAGCGGTGAAGAGATTCATCGCAAGCCAGGGGTCGCGTTCGAGCACCGCCTTGCGCACCGCCACCACATGCATGATGGGGAAGACGCCCGTGGTCTTCACATAATCCTGTTCGGCGGCCAGCGCATTGTCGAACAGGCGCACGACATTGGGATGGCCGGCGCGGAAAGCTTCCGGCGGATGGGCGGCGAAAACGGCGTCAAGCTCGCCGTTGACGAGCATGTCGCTCAGATTCCTTTCGGGCTCGGAGACGACGCGCAAGCCCTCGGGCAGGCGCAGATCGACTTTCTCGGTGCGCCCCGCCTGCACCCATTCGATGCTGCGCAGGTCCACGCCATAGGTATGGGCCAGCATGCCGCGCAGATAAACGGCCGCCGTTTGCGCCCATTCGGGCACGCCCACGCGCTTGCCGGCGAGATCGGAGGGCGTGCGCAGGCCCGCGTCGGCGCGCACATAGATCGAGGAATGGCGCGGCAGGCGCGAGGTGAAGACCGGCAGGGCCACGAAATCCCGCACGCCTTGCGACACCATGGAGGCGTGCTTGCCCAACGACATTTCCGCGACGTCGAAATCCTTGTGCAGGATGAAGCGGAAATGAATCTCCGCAGGCCGGTCGAATTGCACGCAATTGACGCTGGCGCCGTTCACGCCCACGCGGCCCGTCACGAGATCGGTCACATGGTCGTAATGGCCCAGCGCGATGGTGAGATGCGGCTTGGTCATGAATCCTCCCGGCGCGCTTGATCCGCCCTTGGCGCCTTGATGCGGCCTTGCCTCGTCATGTGTCCAGCGTTTCCTGCGCGAACAGGTCCTCCACGGGGAAGGGCGCGGCGATGAGGCCCTGATCGCAGGCGTAATCGACGAAACGCTCCAGCGTGGCGTGATTGCGGCGGAAGCCGTTCTCCCACGGGTCGCGGCCGAAGGCCGCGCGCTCGTCTTCGAGATCCTGCTGGCCCCAGGCGAGCAGCGACCAATTGGGATCCTCGTAATAGGACCGGGCGAGCCTGCGCGCGTCCTCGAACAGGTCGAACAGCGCGCGCGCAAGGCCGGGGCGCGCCTGCGCGAGATCGGCGCGCAGGGCGATCACATGCATGATCGGGAAATCGCCCACCTTGCGGAAGTAATCCAGCTCCTCCGCGCGCGGATCGGCGAAGAGGCGGCGCGCGCGCGTCGCGCCGGTGGAGACGGATTTGGGCGGATGCGGCAGGAAGAAGGCGTCCACCTCGCCGCGCTCCAGCGCGCGGCCGAGCCCCTGGCGGTCGCCGATATAATCGACCTTCACGCCGGGCTTCGTGCGGATTTCGATTTTTTCGGGCGAGGTGAGGAGCCAGTGGATCTCCTCCCACGGCACGCCGTAATGATGTTTGAGGTCGCCGCGCGCGAGCAGCGAAAGCGTGGTCTGGAAGGCGCTGAGCGCCACTTTCTTGCCGATGAGGTCGCGCGGGGCGTGAAAGCCGGAGTCTGGATGCACCCACATCTGGCTCATGCTGAACAGGCGGCGCGGAAAGATCGGCACGCCGATGATCGGCAGGTTCTTCTCGCGGGCGATGAGGAAACTGGAGAGCGAGAATTCGGCGACGTCGTAATCGCCCTCCAGCATGCGCCCATGCCGGTCGGTCCCGTCCCGCAACATGGTGCTTTGGCCGATCTGGTGAACGCGCAGGTCGAGCCAGTCGGGGGCGGGCGCGGTGCCGTCGAAAAACGGGAAATGACGATCATAGCGGTCGATGCCGATCCGCAATGCAAGCCTGTCCGCCATGCGCGCCTCCCGTTCTCTTTCGCATCTGGATTAAGCGCGCGCACGCGCCGGCGCAAGATTGACTTCGCGGGTGCGGCGCCCTCTTTAAACGCATATGGCCGGTCGATCCGGCGAGCGGGAGTGAAGACATGAGAAGCTGCAAATCGCCCTCGAAGCCGCGCCTCAAGACGGGCCGCGCGTCAGGCGTCGTCGCTTCCCTCGTCGCCGGCGCCGTTGCGGCGGGCTGGGCGGCGCCGGACGCGCGGGCGCAGACGGGCGCCGAGTTCTACGCCGGCAAAACGGTCCAGTTCATGGTGGGCTATCCGCCCAGCGGCGCCTTCGACGCCTATACGCGCGTCGCCGCGCGCTTCATCGGCAAGCATATTCCCGGCAATCCCACGGTGATCGTGCACAACATGCCGGGCGCCTCCAGCCTGCAATTCGTGCGCTACCTGCAGGCGCAGGCGCCCAAGGACGGCTCCCAGTTCGGCATGTTCAACCGCGGCCTCATGCCCAAGTCCGTGCTGGAGCCCAAGGAGACGGGCGTCGACTTCACGAAATTCGCCTGGATCGGCAGCATGAACAGCGAACTCGCCGTTTGCTACATGTGGGGCTCCACCGGGGTGGCCTCCATGGCCGATCTCAAGAAGGGCCCGATCACGCTGGGCGACACGTCGAAGAACAGCGGCGGCTATATCTACACGTCGATCCTGCGCTCCTTCGCGCCCGAGAACATCAAGCTCGTGATGGGCTATGCGACCACCGGCCATATCTGGCTCGCCATCGAGCGCGGCGAAGTCGACGGCAATTGCACGCTGGTGACGAGTCTCGAAAGCCAGAAGCCCGACTGGCTGACGCAGAAGAAGATCAACACGCTCGTGCAATTCGCGCAGACCAAGCACAAGGATCTGCCCGACGTGCCGACGATCTTCGAGCTTCTCGACAGCGAGACGCAGAAACAGGCGATCAATTTCCTGATCGCCTCCGAGGCGATCGGACGTCCCGTCATCGGTCCGCCCGGCCTGCGCGAAGATCGTCTTACGACGCTGCGCAAGGCCTTCAACGACATGATGAAGGATCCCGAATTCCTCGACTACGCCCAGAAGGCGAAGATGGACATGGATCCCGTGAGCGGCGAGAAAGCCGCGGAGATCGCGGCCGCGATCCAGAACACGCCCGCGTCTGCGGTGGAGGTCGCGCGCAAGTTCATGGATTGAACGCTTGCGGGGCCATGCGCCCGTTTCGTTGAACAGCCGTCGCCCGCCGGGCGGCGGCTTTTTTCTGGCCTCGGCGGTCCCGGCATGCGCGCGGCATTGACAAGAGGCGCGTTCGCGTCCGAGTCTGCGACAAGATGCGCGGCGGAGGACGAATGCGAATGGCGAATGCGGCCGGGGCTAACGACATCGCCGAATTCGTGCGCGATTACGTCGAGCGCAACAGGCGCGCCATCGCGCTTGTCGGCGACAATGTTTTCTATTTCGGCGAACTCGGCATGCAGGAGTTCGAGACCATGGGCCTGCTCACGGGCGTTCTGGAGCAGGGCGGCTTCAAGGTGGAGCGCGGCATAGCAGGGCTTCCCACCGGCTTTTGCGCGACCTTCGGCGAGGGCGGGCCCGTGGTGGCGCTGCACACCGAATATGACGCGGTGCCCGACAATTCGCAGGTCTCAGGCGTCACGCGCCAACAATCGATCGTGGAAGGCGCGCCCGGCCATTGCGAGGGCCACAACGTCAACGCCGCCGTGCTCGTCGGCGCGGCCATGGCGAGCGCGGCCGCGATGAAGCGCCATGGCCTCAAGGGCACGCTGAAAGTCTTCGGCGGTCCGGCGGAGGAGCAATTGATCGGTCGCCCCTATATGGTGCGCGACGGCTGGTTCGACGATGTGGACGTGGCGTTTCACGATCACATCAGCTCCGATTACGAAGCCGGCTACGGCATCATCCAGTCGGCGCTGATCTCCGCGAAATTCACGTTCCACGGCGAATCCGCCCATGCGGGCACCGCGCCCTGGAAGGGACGCGACGCGCTCGACGCGGTGGTCCTCATGGATGGCGGCATGGCGCAATATCGCGAGCATATGGCGCCCAGCTCGCGCATGCAGCGTTCATTCCCCGAGGCCGGCGATCAGCCCAACGTCACCGCGCGCATCGCCTCCGCCTGGTGGTATTTCCGCGACGCCGACGCGGAAGGCGCGCGCAAATTGTTCGAACAGGCGCAGAAGATCGCGCGCGGCGCCGCGATGATGACGGATACGCAGGTCGAGACGGAGATTCTCGCCGCCGTCTGGCCCCTGCGCGGCAATCGCACGCTCGCCGATCTCGTCTGGCGCCATATCGAATCCGTGGGCATGCCCGCGTGGAGCGAGGAGGAGCAGGCCTTCGCACGTGAATTGCAGGCCAATTCCGGCGCGAAAGCCGAGGGCTTGCGCACGCGCGTCGCCCGTCCCGCAGGCGAGGCCAAGCAACGCTGGTCGGCCAATGACGCCGGCGACGTGTCCTGGAAGACGCCTATGTGCAAGTTCTACTATCCCGCCATGGTCCCCAATCTCGCCGCGCATCATTGGGCGGCGGGCGCGCCGCTCGCCACGTCGATCGCGCATAAGGCCGCCGCCGCCGCCGCGCGCATTCTCGCGGGCGCGGCGCTGGAGTGTTTTCTGGATCCCGCGCTGGTCGCGCAGGCGCGCCGCACGTTCGAAGACGAGCTGGGCGGCGCCGCCTATCGCTCGCTCCTGCCGCCCGAGCAAAAGCCTCCCGTTGACCTCAACCGCCGCACGATGGAGATTTTCCGGCCGATGATGGCCGCGCATTATCTCAAGGACAAACCGGTCTTCGTCTGAAGACAATGCCAGGAGCCTCCGCGATGATGATGAGCCCGCGCCGCGCCGCATGTCTCTCGACCGGCTTCGCAGCCGGCGCCGTCAGCGCGCTCGCGCTTGGCGTCGTCGGCGCGCAGGCGCAGGAGAACGCCGCCGACGTCGCCGCCTTCTACAAGGGCCGGCAGGTGAGCCTGCTGGTCGGCTCCGCGCCGGGCGGGGGCTATGATCTCTACGCGCGCCTTCTCGCGCGCCATTTCCCAAGGCATTTGCCCGGCGGTCCCGACATCGTGGTGCAGAACATGCCGGGCGCCGGCGGTCTCATCGTCGCCAATCATCTGGCCTCGCGCGCCCCGCGCGACGGGTCCGTCTTCGCCCATGTGCAAGGGCCGCTTTCCATCCGCCAGCTCATGGATTCGAAGAACGTCATGTATGACATGCGCCGCTTCGGATGGCTGGGCAGCGCCAATAATTCCTCCAATGTCTGCGTGCTCGCGCCGCGCGTGGCGCTGAAGGACGCGAAAGATCTCCTCACGCGGGAGATCATCGTCGGCGGCTCGGGCGGCTCGACCACTTACGTGCCGATGTTCCTGAACGCCGTCGTGGGCACGAAATTCAAGATCATCGCCGGCTACAAATCCACATCCACCGTCACGATCGCCCTTGAGCGCGGCGAGGTGGACGGCCTGTGCGGCTGGGGCTGGGACAGCGCCAAGGGCAATGCGCGCAATTTCTTCGAGCGCGGCGTGATGAAAGTGGGCCTCGACGTGGGCATGGCGCCCCATCCCGAATTGGCCGCGCAGGGCGTGCCCTTCATCATGGACGTCGCGGACAATGAAGAGGCGCGCGCGATCCTGCGCTTCGCCTTCAGCTATCTGGTTTACATCCGCCCCTTCGTGACGCCGCCCGATCTGCCTGCGGCGCGCCTCAAGGCCCTGCAGACGGCTTTCGCCGCCTCGCTGGCCGATCCCGAATTGCTGCAGGAAGCGCAGAAGACCGACGTGGAGATTCGCTACACGAGTCCCGACGATGTCGCCAAGGCGCTCGCGCAGGTTTTCGAAGCGCCCGAAGCGGTGAAGCAGAGCGCGCTTGCGAAATTGCGCGAGGCCGGGTTCGACGGCCAGTAGCGCGAGGGCCTCAGCCGGCGCGCACTTCGCGGATCAGCGTCTCGACATGTTCGATCGGCGTCGGCGGCAGAATGCCGTGACCCAGATTGAAAATATGCGGGCGCCCGGCCAGCGCTGTCTTGATGCGCGCGATCTCGCGCACCAGCTCCGGCCCGCCGGCGAGCAACAGCAGCGGATCGAGATTGCCTTGCAAGGTGACGTCGCCCGGCGTGTGGGCGAGGCAATCGGCGAGATCGGCCGACGTGTCGAGGCCCACGCCGTTCACGCCGGGCAGGCGCGCGACGGCGCCCACATGGCTGGGGCTCACGCCGCGCGGGAAGGCGATCACCTTCGTGTCGGGATGGCGCGCATGCATATGCGCGGCGATGGTGCGCACAGGCTCAAGGCACCAGCGCTCGAATTGCGGCGCCGGCAGCACGCTCGCCCATGAATCGAAAATCTGCACCACTTCGGCGCCGGCCTTCACCTGCAAGGACAGATGCTCCACGCAGGCGCGCGCGATGAGATCGATCAGGCGCTGGAACGCCTCCGGATGCTGATAGGCGAAGCGCCGCGCGGGCGCCTGGTCGGGCGTGCCGCGCCCGGCGATCATATAGCTCGCGATGGTCCAGGGCGCGCCGCAGAAGCCGATCAGCGCGGTTGAGTCGTCCAGCGCGGCCTTCACGCGCTCCAGCGCCTCATAGACGGGGGCGAGCGCGGCGAGGTCGAGCCGGTCGGAGAGCAGGTCGAGATCCGCAGGCGTCTCGGTCGGGCGCAGGCGCGGGCCCTCGCCGGACTCGAACGTGACCTTCTGGCCGAGCGCCTCGGGGATGACGAGAATGTCGCTGAAGATGATCGCGGCGTCGAAGCCGAAGCGGCGGATGGGCTGCAGCGTCGCTTCCGCCGCCTTCGCCGGATCGAAGCAGAAATCCATGAAGCTCGGCGCGGTGGCGCGCAGCTCGCGATATTCCGGCAGGTAGCGGCCCGCCTGACGCATCATCCACAGGGGCGGGCGCGCGCAGGTCTCCCCGGCAAGAGCCCGCAGGAGAGGTTTCTTGAGAGGTTTCTTGGAAGTCTGGCTCACGTTCACCCCACGCTGGGCGACGGACCGAGCCTGTTCGGCCGTTCGCCCCGAAAACGGACTTGCGCCACCGCCGCCGGCTTGTCCAGCCCCGCGCCGGGGCGCATGCGTCCCGGCCGCGGCGAGGTCGCCGTCATCGCGTTGGACAGGCCCCCGCCTCCATCGACTGTAAGTTAATGTTGTCATTCGGTCCACAATATGTAAAGTATGTTTGACGCTTTGGCCGTGAATTTGGCAGGGGAGGCGCATAAATGCCGTCCAATTCTCCGACGCCCCTGCTCGATTCCATCGGCAGTCCGGCTCAGTTACGCAAATTGTCCCTGCGCGCGCTTCCCCGTCTGGCGGAGGAGCTGCGGACGGACATGATCTCCGCCGTCTCGCAGACGGGCGGCCATCTGGGCGCCGGGCTTGGCGTGGTCGAGCTGACGGTGGCGCTGCATTATGTCTTCGACACGCCGCGCGACACGCTGATCTGGGACGTGGGCCATCAGGCCTATCCGCACAAGATCCTCACGGGACGGCGCGCGAAAATGCGCACCATCCGGCAGGGCGGCGGACTTTCGGGTTTCACGCGGCGCGCCGAGAGCGAATATGATCCCTTCGGCGCGGGCCATTCCTCCACCTCCATCTCCGCGGGCCTGGGCTTTGCGGCGGGCCGCGATCTGCTGGGCGGCGACGAGCGCGTGGTGGCCGTGATCGGCGACGGCGCCATGTCGGCGGGCATGGCGTGGGAGGCGATGAACAACGCCGGCGCGCTGAAAAGCCGCCTCGTCGTCATCCTGAACGACAATGACATGTCCATCGCCCCGCCCGTGGGCGCGATGTCGAATCATTTCGCGCGCCTTGTCTCCGGCAAGCCTTACATGAGCCTGCGCGACGCGGGCCGTCAGCTCACGGGACGCCTGCCGCGCCGCCTCGACGCGACGATCACGCGCACGATCCAGCGCACGCGCACCATGATCACCGGCGGCAGCCTGTTCGAGGAAATGGGCTTCTATTACGTCGGCCCCGTCGACGGGCATGATCTCAACGCGCTCGTGCCGATCCTGCGCAATGTGCGCGACGCCGATCAGGGGCCGATCCTCGTTCACGTCGTCACCAACAAGGGCAAGGGCTATGCGCCCGCCGAAGCGTCCGCCGACAAATATCACGGCGTCGTGAAATTCGACGTCGCGACCGGCGTGCAGGCGAAAGCCACCCCCGTCGCGCCCGCCTACACCAAGGTCTTCTCCGAAGCGATCCTGCGCGAGGCCGCGCGCGATCCGCGCATCGTGGGCATCACCGCCGCCATGCCTGCGGGCACGGGGCTCGACGCTTTCGCCAAGGCCTATCCCGACCGCTTTTTCGACGTCGGCATCGCCGAACAACATGCGGTGACTTTCGCCGCCGGCCTCGCCGCGCGCGGCCTGAAGCCGTTCTGCGCGATCTATTCCACCTTCCTGCAGCGCGCCTATGACCAGATCGTCCATGACGTGGCGCTGCAGAAGCTCAACGTGCGCTTCGCCATCGACCGCGCGGGCCTTGTGGGCGCCGACGGCCCGACCCATGCGGGCGCGTTCGATCTCGCTTATCTCGCCTGCCTGCCGAATATGGTGGTCATGGCGCCCTCCGACGAAGCCGAACTGGCCGCAGCCGTCGCCACCGCCGCCGCTTATGAGGACGGGCCCATCGCCTTCCGCTATCCGCGCGGAGAGGGGACGGGCGCGACCGTTGCGGCGCAGCGCGAAATCCTGCCGATCGGCGTGGGCCGCGTGCTGCGCAAGGGAACCGACGTCGCTCTCCTGTCGTTGGGGTCGCGCTTGACGGAAGCCATGGCCGCCGCCGACGAGCTTGAGAAAGTGGGCTTCTCCGTGACCGTGGCCGATGCGCGTTTCGCCAAGCCTCTCGATGGCGCGCTTGTGCGCGAACTCGCCTGCGGCCATCAGGCGCTCGTCACGATCGAGGAAGGCGCGAGCGGGGGCTTCGGCGCGGCCGTCCTCACCGAATTGTCGGATCACGGCCTGCTGGATCGCGCGAAAGTGCGCACCATGCGCCTGCCCGACGCTTTCCAGGAACATGATTCGCCGCAGGCCATGCTCGCCGCGGCCGAACTCGACCAGATTGGGATCGTGCGCACCGTGCTCGCGATGTTTGGCGCGGCGCCGATCCGCGCCGCCGTGCGCAAGGGGCGAGCCGCCGGCGCGAGGGAACGCGATGACTGCAAGACTCGTGTGGGAACGTGACGGCCGCGATTGGCCGAACCGCGCCTGGAGCCGCTTCGTATTCGCTGACGGCCTGCTCTGGCATGTGCAGGTGATGGGCGCCGGCCCCGTGCTCCTTCTGCTGCACGGGTCGGGCGCCTCCACGCATACATGGCGCGACGTTGCGCCGATTCTCGCGCGCCGTTTCCTTGTCATCGCGCCCGACCTGCCGGGGCAGGGCTTTTCCCACGAGTCGCGCGCGGGCGGATATACGCTTGACGCCACGGCGCGCGGCGTCGCCGCGCTGATGACGGAAATGAAGACGCGCGCCGACGTCATCGTCGGCCATTCCGCCGGCGTCGCGGTGGCGGTTCGCATGGCGCTTGACGCGCTGGCGAAGCCCCGCGTGATTATCGGGCTCAACGCCGCGCTCCTGCCTTTCGCCGCCGCCGCGCCGATTTATTCGGGTCTCGCGAAATTGCTGGCGCTCAATCCTTTCGTGCCCTGGGCCTTCGCGCGCTATGCGAGCGGGCCGGGCGTGGTGGAGCGCCTGCTCGGCGAAACGGGCTCGCGCATCGACGCGCGCGGCGTCGCGCTTTATCGCAGGCTCGCCGGCAATGCGGGCCATGTGGCGGCGACCTTGCGGATGATGGCGAACTGGACGCTTCCGGCGCTTGAGCGCGATCTGCCGAAACTTACGACTCCGCTCGAATTGCTCGTGGGCTCCCGCGACCGCACCATCGCGCCCGAGCGCGCGTTCGAAATGCGCCGCGCGGCGCCCCATGCGCGCATCACCCAGCTCGCGGGCCTCGGCCATCTCGCCCATGAGGAAAAGCCCGACGACGTCGCCGCGCGCATTCTCGACATCGCGCGCGAGCATGGCGTCCTCGATCCGCCCCAAGATGCGTCCGACGACGCGTCCGACGATGCGTCCGACGGCGCCTCCAAGGATTCGCCGAAGGACGCGATATGAGAGATCTCGCCGCGCCCCATGCCGTCGTGATCGGCTCCGGCTTCGGCGGGCTCGCCGTCGCGGTGCGTCTGGCCGCCAAGGGCTGGCGCGTGACGATTCTCGAAAAGCTCGATGCGCCGGGCGGGCGCGCCTATGTCTACAAACAGGACGGCTTCACCTTCGACGCCGGCCCCACGATCATCACGGCGCCCTATATTCTTGAGGAATTATGGGCGCTGGCTGGCCGCGCCTTGTCGGACGACGTGGACCTGCGGCCGATGGATCCCTTCTATGTGATCCGCTTCGACGACGGCGAAATTCTGCGCTGCGCCGCCGAGGTGAAGGACATGCGCGCGGAAGTGGCGCGCATCGCGCCGGAGGATCTGGCGGGCTTCGATCGCTTCCTCATCGACAGCGCGTCGATTTATGAGGTCGCCTTCAAGGAGCTGGCCGACAGGCCCTTCCACGAGCTTCGCAGCCTCCTGCTCGCCGCGCCCGATCTGGTGCGCCTGGGCGGCTTCCGCTCGGTCTATGCGAAGGTCTGCGATTATTTCAGCAACGACAAGCTGCGCGTCGCGTTCAGCTTCCATCCCTTGCTGATCGGCGGCAATCCGCTGACCACCACCGCTTATTATTGCCTGATCTCGCATCTTGAGCGCACGCATGGCGTCCATTTCGCGATGGGCGGCACCGGCTCCATCGTGAAGGGGCTGGTCGGCCTTGTGGAGCGGATGGGCGGCGCCTTGCGCTATGGCGCCGACGTCGAGCAAATCCTCGTGGAGAACGGCCGCGCAAGCGGCGTGCGTCTTTCCGGCGGCGAGATCGTGCAGGCCGACATCGTCGTCTCCAACGCCGACGCGGCCTGGACCTATGGCAAGCTCATGTCGGACGCGCCGCGCCGTCGCTGGACGGACGCAAAGCTCGAACGCGCGCGCTATTCCATGAGCCTCTTCGTCTGGTATTTCGGCACGAACCGCAAATTCGAAGACGTCTACCATCACATGATGGTTCTGGGGCCGCGCTATGCGCCGCTGCTGCGCGACATTTTCGGCAAGAAAAAGCTGACGGAGGATTTCAGCCTCTATCTGCATCGTCCGACGATGACGGATCCATCGCTGGCCCCTGAGGGCTGCGACGCCTTCTATGCGCTTGCGCCGGTGCCTCATCTCGACAGCGGCACGGATTGGACGCGCGAGGCGGAGCCCTATCGCGCCGCAATCGAGAGGCGACTGGAGGAAACGGTGATGCCGGGCCTGTCAGGCAGCGTCGTCTCCTCCCATGTGCTCACCCCGCTCGACTTCCGCGACCGACTGTCGTCGATGAAGGGCGCGGCCTTTTCCTTTGAGCCGCAATTGTTCCAGAGCGCATGGTTTCGCCCGCATAATGTCAGCGAGGAGGCGAAGGGGCTCTATCTCGTCGGCGCGGGCACCCATCCCGGCGCAGGCCTGCCCGGCGTCCTCTCCTCAGCCAAGATCGTGGGCGATCTGGCGCCAACTGCGCGACGCTTTCACGAAGAGGCGACCGGCGCGCGGTTTTGAGCGCGCTGGCTCCTGTCGATCAGGCGCCAGCGCCAGAGAATATAGCCGATGCCCGTCGCTGCGGGCGCGGCCCACATGGCGGGATTGAGCGCCAGCTCCGGCAGAAGCCGCACGGAGCCGAACGCCATGAAGGCCGTATAGACGGAAATGCCGGCGCCGATCAGCGCCTTCACATGCTCCTTCAGCCAATCCATGGCGCCGGGAGCCGGCTTGTAAAGGAACCAGAGGTTGGTGAGCACCGTCGCCACGCCGATCACGGAAAGGCCGATCATCAGCGGTTCGCCGATGATCCAGCCCTGCGCGGCGCAATTCGCCGCGGCGGCGAACAGAAGCGGCTGCAGCGCGAGATTGCGCCATTCGCGCATGCGCTCGCGCCGCGTGCGATGCTGCACGCAAAGCCAGCCGTACCACGCGAGATTGATGGTGAGCAGGCCAAGATGCAGCATGAGCCAGCCGAAGATCCCGCGCACGAAGGCGGGTTCGAACTTGTTCACGAGATGGGGATGCGTGCCCATCGGTTCGATCAGCGTCAGCGCGCTCATGCCCATCGCGAAAGCGCCGGTGAGAATCATCGTCGTCACGAAAACGGCGCCGGCCTTGCGATGCGCCTTGTCGCCCTTGCGTCCCAGCACGGGAATCCAGAACGCGATCGCGCCGCTCGCGCCGGTGAGGATATGCGCGACGACGAGGATTTCGAACAGCGCATGCTCCATGAACGCTCCTTCGGCGGTCTTGCAGGGCGCGTCTGTCGCCCGCATGCGGGCAGGTACGAGGGAAACGCCTGCCGCGCAGGCGCATTTGACGCATATCGCGCGCCAAACGCAAGCGCGCGTTGGCGGGAGGCGCTGATGACATGAACGCGCCGCTCCCCGGCCTTTCCGATTCGAGCGAGGGCGCGCTTGCGCGCCTGCGTCCGCCGCGTCCTGCGCCCTTGCCGGCGCTGGCGAGCCTGCTGCGCGCCGCGCTCAGCGGCGACGGGAATTTGTTGGGCCTTCTGCCGGCGGCCGCCTATCGCATGGAGATGGGGCCGCTCGGCTGGTCGCGCCGCTCCACCATCGTCGTCAACCGGCCCGATCTCGTGCGCGCGGTGCTCGCCGATTCGAGCGGCGTCTTCCCGAAATCCGACCTGATGGTGAACGCGCTGGAGCCGCTCATCGGCGACAGCATTTTCGTGTCCTCCGGCGCGACATGGCGGCGTCAGCGCGACATGATCGATCCCGCGCTCACGATGATGCGCGTCAACCGCGCCTTTCCCGCCATCGTCGAAGGCGTCGAGGCGTGCCGGCGTTTTCTCGACGAACGCGCCGCCAAGTCCGAGAGCTTCAGCCTCGATCAGGCCATGTCGCATCTGACGGCCGACGTCATCGTGCGCACCGTCTTTTCGAGAAGCCTCGAACATGACGCCTCTCGCGACGTCTTCGAGGCCTTCACCTTGTTCGAACGCAGTGTCGCGCAGGTGGAGATCCGTCGCCTCATCATGGACAAGGCGTGGACGAAAATCCGCCAGCGCGACGACGTGCTCGACGCCTGCCGGCGCATTCGCGGCCATCTGGACGCGCTTCTCGCCGATCATCTGGGCGATGACGGCGCGCGCTTCGACGACATCGCCCGGCAGGTCGCGGAGGCGCATGATTTCGAGGGCCGCGCCTTCACGCGCGAGGAATTGATCGATCAGCTCGGAGTGTTGTTTCTCGCCGGACATGAGACGAGCGCCAGCGCGCTCACCTGGGCCTTTTATCTTCTGGCGCGCGCGCCCGAGTCCGTGCGGCGCATTCGCGCCGAAGTCGCGCAGGTCGCAGGCGATGGGCCGATCGCCTTCGAACATGTCAAGAAGCTCGCCTACACCCGCAATGTCTTTCGCGAGACGCTGCGGCTCTATCCGCCCATCACCTTCCTGCCGCGCGTGGCGCAGGAGGAGACGCGCATCGGCGGGCGACGCGTGCGCAAGGGCGCGCTCGTCATCGTGGCGCCTTGGGTCCTGCATCGCCATCGCCTGTATTGGCGCGAGCCCGATTTGTTCGATCCCGATCGCTTCCTGCCCGAACGCGAGGCCGAGATGACGCCCGGCGCCTATATTCCCTTTGGTCTTGGTCCGCGCGTCTGCGCGGGCGCCGCCTTCGCCACCGTCGAGGCGACGCTCATTCTCGCCGAACTCGCGCGGCGCTTCGATTTCACGCTTGCGCCGGGCGCGGACGTTCGCCCCGCAGCGCGGCTCACCACGCGGCCCGTGCGCGAAATCATGTGCTTCGCGTCGAGGGCGCAGCCATGAGCCGCACGGTCCTCATCACGCTGGGTCGCCTGCCCAAGGGGCTCGACGTCGCGCGCAGTTTCGCGCAAGCGGGCTGGCGCGTCGTGGTGGCCGATCCGTTCCCCCGTCATGTGCTGGGCGCCTCGCGCGCGATCGCGCGCTCCTTTCAGGTCACCGCGCCCGCCGTGAACGCGGAGCGGTTCCGCGACGATCTGCTCGACCTGATCGCCGCGCAGAACGTGTCGCTGGTCGTGCCCGTGTCGGAGGAGATTCTGCATGTGGCGCCCTTGCGCGACCGTCTGCCGCCCTTCGTTCATGTGTTCTCCATGCCGCAGGCCGATCTTCTCGCCGTGCATGACAAGGCCCGTTTCGCGCGATTGGCGCGCGCGCAGGGACTGAGCGCGCCGCAGACGGCGCCGGCGGAGGATCCGGACGCGCTGGAGATCGCCGCGAGCGGTCCCTTCATCGTGAAGCCGCGCCATGCCTGCGCGGGTCTTGGCGTGCGCCGCTACGAGGCGGGCGCGCCTTGGCGGCGCGAGCCGGGCGCGCTCGTGCAGCGTCTCGTGCGGGGGGAGGAGCGCAGCGTCTGCGCGCTTGCGCATGCGGGGCGCTTGCGCGGCTGCGCGGTCTATCGCGGCGCCATGATGTCGGGCACGGTCGCCGTGCGCTTCGAGCGATTGGCGGATCCGGCCATCGAGACATGGGTGGCCGCCTTTGCGGCCGCGACCGACTGGAGCGGTTTTCTCTCCTTCGATTTCATCGTGGACGAGGCGGGCGCGCCCCACGCCATCGAATGCAATCCGCGGCTCACCAGCGGCGTCCATTTCTTCCAGACGGCGGACATCGCCCCTGCTATGCTCGATCCCGCGGCGCCCTTGCGCCTGCGCGCGGAGCCGATGATGCAGCAATTCTGGCCCTGCCTGTCGCAGACGCAGGCGAGCTTCGGCGATTGGCCGGTCTTCGCGCGCCAGATGCGCGCTTTGTTTTCCACGCGCGACGTGACATGGGCGGCGCGCGATCCCTGGCCGCTTCTGGGCCAGCCATGGTCCGCCTGGCCCATCATCGCGCGCGCGCGCGCCGGCGCCTGCTCCTTCGGCGAAGCGGCCTCCGCCGATCTTCTCTGGGCGGAAGAGCCGGCGCCTGTGCGCGAAACGACGATGCGCGACGCCGCGCGTGCGCAAGGAGGGCTCGAACATGCGCGCATTGGCTGAAGCGCAAGCCGCGAGCGAGATTCTGGCGCGCGCGCGCGATCTCGCCGCCTGCCGCGAGCTGTTGCGCGAGGGCTCGAAATCCTTCTATGCGGCCTCCATGCTTTTGCCGCGCCGCCTGCGGCCGGACGTCTATGCGCTCTACGCCTTCTGCCGCGTGGCCGACGACGAGGTGGACGACGGCGCCGACGCCTACGCCGCCGCGCAATCCTTGCGCGACCGGCTCGAGCGCGCCTATGCCGGCGCGCCGCGCGAGACGCCCGTCGATCGCGCCTTCGCCGCCATGGTGGCCCGTCGCGACATTCCCATCGCCTTGCCGCTCGCGTTGATCGAGGGGTTTGAATGGGACGCCGCCAAGCGCCGCTGCGAGACCCTCTCCGACACATGCGCCTATGGCGTGCGGGTCGCGGGGTCCGTGGGGATCATGATGACGCTGTTGATGGGCGTGCGCAGCGCGCAGGCGCTCGCCCGCGCGAGCGATCTCGGCGTCGCGATGCAGCTCACCAATATCGCGCGCGACGTGGGCGAGGACGCGCGCAACGGGCGCCTGTATCTGCCGCGCGATTGGTTCGCGCAGGAGGGGCTGGACGCCGAGGCCTGGCTCGCCGATCCCAAGCCCTGCCCGCAGGTGGCGCGCATGACCGCGCGTCTGTTGCAGGCCGCCCAGCGTCTTTACTGGCGGGCCGAAGGCGGCGTCGCGCGCCTGCCGGCGGATGCGCGGCCGGCGATCTGGGCGGCGCGCCGCATCTACGCCGATATCGGACGGCGCATCGCGCGCAACGGCTATGACAGCGTGAGCGCGCGCGCCATCGTCTCGAAGCCGCGCAAACTGGCCTTGCTCGCGGCGGCCTATGGCTCTGCGGCGCTCGCGCGGCCGGGCTTTTCCGAGCCGCCTTTGCCGGAAGCGGCCTATCTGGTGGAGGCTGCGACGCCCTTCGACTCGCCGCGCGCGCGCGTCAGCGAGTCGCGCCTCGTGCGCGTGATCGATTTGTTCCACCGGCTCGAAGAAGCCGAACGTCTGCGCAACGGCTCCGCCGCCGAGGCCGAGATCGCGTAAGCGCGACGCGCCTTTCCCTCAGCCGCGCAGGCGCGGCATGCGGAAGGGCAGCATCATCTGCACGATGGGCGATGCGAAGCGATCGAGATCGAGGCTTTCATGCACGCCCGTCATGCGCTCGCCCTCGATCTGCGTCTCGATGAGCGAGCGCGCGTAAAAGGGCGTGTCCTCGAGCGTCTGGCGCACGCGCGGCGCAAAGCTGTCATCGCAGCGCGCGGCGCGCGCCATGCGCCAGATCGGCGCGCGGGGCAGGGATTGGCGGGGCGGCTCCTGGGCGGGCGCAATGGCGCCATCGCGCGAAAAACGCAGCGCCAGCGCGCTGTGCGCCCCCTCCCGCAAGAGCGAATCGTAATGGATCGTGGCCCCGGCGCCGCCATGCGCGCGCGCCCAATCCCAGCGCGTGAAGCCTGTCTCCAGCGGCTCGTCGCCGCAATTGTGGTCGAAATAGCCTTCGCCGCTCCAGCGCAGGCCGGGATCGTTCATCTCCACCTCCACCCGCGCCATCGGCGCGAAGGGCAGCCAGCGGTGGCGGCGGGCGGGATCCAGCTCGAAGGCGCGCGCGAACAGCGCGTGCGGATGCAGGCGAATGCGCCCGCGCATCGCAAAGGGCAGGGGCGCCGCGCGTTCCCGGACGTCGATGACCAGCGCGTCGCGCTCCCATCGCATGGCGCTGGGCCCGACCGCCAGATGATCGGCGCTGCGCCAGGTGGCGGCGGCGGGGCGCTCCGTCATGGCCCATCGCCCGCGCGGGCCGTAAAGCGCGACATTGATCGCGCAATGGTCGAACGGATCGGCGGGGCCGTTGCGCCGCGCCCATTTGTAATAGGGCGAGAAGACGCTGCCGATGAAGCCGATGACGGTGAGCGCGTGGCGTGCGTCGTCGCTGACGGCGTCGACATACCACCATGCGTAGCCGTCGTCGGGCACGCCTATCGAGAAGTCAGGTCCGCCGATACGCATGTCGCCGCCGCCCATCCTGAAAGCGCCGCCATGGGCACGCCCGCGCCCGGATGCGCGCTGCCGCCCGCCAGATAAAGCCCCTTGACGCGCGTGCGCACGCCCGGGCGTTGGAAAGACGCGCGCCAGCCATGCGACGCGCGTCCGTAAAGCGCTCCGCCCGTAGCGGGAAAGAGCGCATGGAAGCCGGAAGGATCCGTCATCGCCGCAAGGCTGGGCGGATCGTCGAGCGTGAGGCCGCAGGCCGCCAGCCGCTCCGTCATGCGACGCCCGCAGGCCGCCGCGTCCTGCGGCGACAGCGCGCCGCGCTCGCCGATGGCGGGCGCATTGACGAGCGCGAGCAGCCGCTCGGCGCCGGCGCGCGGGCGATCCTCGTCGCCGCGATCCTGCGCGCAGACATAGACGGTGGGCTCCTCGATCATGCGGCCCTGCGCGAGCGCGTCGAACTCGGCCTTGTAGTCGCGCGAGAAGAAGACATTGTGGCGCACCAGCGGAAAGCCGCGCGTGCGGCTCGCAAAGGTCCATGTCACCGCCGACAGCGAGCGGCGATCGGGCGCCGCAGCAGGCGCCGCCGCGCCGCAATCAGGCCCCAGAAGTCCCTGCGCCAGAGCGTTTGCATCGCCATTGAAGATCACCGCGTCGGCGGGGATGCGCTCGCCGTCGGCCAGCCGCAGCGAAAACCCCGCGCCCGCGCGCGCGATCTCCTCGACATGCGCGCCATAGCAAAACCGCGCGCCGAACGCCTGCGCCCGCTCCGCCAGAACCTGCGCGAGCCGATGCATGCCGCCCTCGATCATCCACACGCCGTCCTGCTCCACATGGGCGACGAGCATGAGGGTCGCAGGCGCAAGAAAGGGCGAGGAGCCGACATAGGTGGCGTAGCGGCCGAACAATTGGCGCAGGCGCGGATCGCGGAAATAGCCGCCCAATCCGCGCCAGAGCGTCGTGAAGGGGCTGACGGCCAGAAGATCGGGCAGGCCGGCGAAGCCCGCTCCTTTCACCAGGCCGAGAAAATCGGGCGCCGGCGCGCGCGCGAAGGAGCGTTCCAGCGAGCGCCACACGCGCGCGGAATCCGCGCTGAAGCGCGCGAAACCCGCCGCCTCCGCATCGCCTGCGAAGGCGCGCACGCTTTCGATCGCGCGCGCAAGATCGGCGTGCAGATCAAGCCGCGCGGCATCGTCCCATCCGTGGCGGGCGAGAACCTGCGCCTTTTGCGCGGGCGCGCAGGCGTCGAAATCAAGCCCGACGCTGGCGAAGGCTTCTTCGAACACGCGCTTGAGGGTGAAGACCGTGGGCCCGGCGTCGATGGGCCGGCCGTCGGCGAAAAGCTGGCGCATCTTGCCGCCGGGCGTCGCCGCGCGTTCGAGCACGCGCACGTCATAGCCGCGGCCGGAGAGGATCAGCGCGGCCATCAGCCCGCCCATTCCCGCGCCGGCGACCACGATTTTGCGATTCGCCACGCTCGCGCCTCCCTGTTGCGCCGTCCTGACGGATAAACGCTCACTGTCAGGTTGACAAGACGCTTTGGCCTGTCATCTTGGAGCGACACATGGGATGGAGATGAGCATGGACGCTCTCGAGCCGATCGAGCGGACGCTGGAAGCAGCCATCGCCGACGCTGGACCTGACTGCCCGGGCCGGCTCGCCGCCGCCTTGCGCTACGCCGTTTTTCCGGGCGGGGCGCGGCTGCGCCCGAAACTGTGCATGAGCGTGGCCTGGGCCTGCGGCGCGGAGGATCCCGCGCTGGTGGCGGCGGCCGGTTCGGCCATCGAGCTGCTGCATTGCGCCTCGCTCGCCCATGACGATTTGCCCTGTTTCGACGACGCCGACACGCGCCGCGGCAAGCCCTCGCTGCATCGCGCCTTCGGGGAGCCGCTGGCGGTGCTCGCCGGCGACGCGCTGATCGTGATGGCGTTCGACGTGCTGGCGAACGGCGCGCGCGAATGTCCGCAGAGGCTTGCGCCGCTGGCGCGCATCGTCAGCCGCGCGTCCGGCGCCGCTGGCGGCATCGCGGCCGGCCAGGCCTGGGAATGCGAAGCCGAGATCGATCTTTCGCGCTATCACCGCGCCAAGACGGGGGCTTTGTTCTCCGCCGCGACCATGGCCGGCGCCGCCGCCGCGGGCCTCGATCATGAGCCCTGGCGGCGCGTGGGCGAGCTGATCGGCGAGGCCTATCAGGTCGCCGACGACATTCGCGACGCTTTCGGCGACGCCGACGCATTGGGCAAGCCCGTGGGGCGCGACGCTGCGCTCGCGCGCCCGAGCGCCTGTCTCGAATTCGGCCTGCAGGGCGCGATTGCGCGGCTCAATGGGCTGGTCGCCGAAGCCTGCGCATCGATTCCGCCCTGTCCGCGCGGCGCCGAACTCGCAGGCCTCATCAGACAGGAAGCGCGCCGATTCCTTCCCGAGGACATCGCGCGATTGGCCGCGTGAGGACGGCGCGCAGCTGGCGGGACTGGCGCAACGATCTCGTTGCGAACCCGCGCTTCCAATCCTTCGCCGCCCGCTTTCCGCTCACGCGATCCGTCGCGGCGCGGCAGGCGCGCGAATCCTTCGATCTCGCAGCGGGATTCGTCTATTCGCAGATTCTGCTCGCCTGCGTGGAGCTGAATCTGTTCGAACGTCTGCGCGCGGGTCCGCGCACGCTCGGCGATCTGGCCGCCGAGGTCTCCCTCTCCAATGCGGCGACGGAGCGCCTGCTGCTGGCGGCGGCGGCGCTCGGCCTTGTGGAATCGCGCGGCGCGGGCCTGTTCGCGCTCGGCATGAAGGGCGCGGCCTTTCTCGGCAATCCCGGCGCGCTCGCCATGGTGGCCCATCACCGCATGGTCTATGGCGACATCGCCGATCCCGTCGCCTTGTTGCGCCACGGCCCCAACCACGGCGGCCTTGCGCATTTCTGGGCCTATGCGCGCAGCGGCGCGCGCCACGCCATTCAGGACGAACGCGTGCGCGCCTATAGCGCGCTAATGGACGAGTCGCAGACGCTCGTGCGCACGGACGTGCTGGACTCCTGTCCGCTCGCTGGCGTGCGCGTGATGATGGACGTGGGCGGCGGCGAGGGCGGCTTTCTGGCCGCGGCCGCGGAGCGTCATCCCCATCTGAACGGCCTGCTGGTGGACCTGCCGGCGGTGGCCGCGCGCGCCAAGACGAATTTCGAGTCGCGCGGATTGGCGGAACGCCTGACGGCCCATGGCCGCGATTTTTTCGTCGAGCCATTACCCGAGGGCGCGGATCTTGCGAGCCTCGTGCGCGTGCTGCATGACCACGACGACGCCCCGGCCATGGCGCTCTTGCGCGCCATCCGCGCGGCTTTGGTCCCCGGAGGCCGGCTGCTCGTGGCCGAGCCCATGGCGCAGGCGCCCGGCGCCGAGCGCATGGGCGACGCTTATTTCGGCTTTTATCTCCTCGCGATGGGCAGCGGGCGGCCGCGCGCCGCAGCCGAGATCAAGGCCATGCTGAAACAGGCCGGCTTCGCCCATGTGCGCGACGTGCGCACGCCCCGGCCGCTGCTGGTCAGCGTGATCGAGGCCAGCTGACGCCTCTGCGGATAGAGCGTCAAGAAAGATTGACAATCTATTCTGTCGTGATTTACTGACAGTTAGTTTTGACGCCCGTCAAGAAGCGAGTCTCCTCGAACCGCGAGATCCCATGAACACGCTCGCCATCGTCCTCAAAGCGCCCGGAGAGCTTTCGCTCGACCGTGTGTCTTTGATTCCGATGGGACCGGAGGATGTGGTGGTCGACGTCGAGTTCAGCGGCGTGAGCACGGGCACCGAGCGCCTGTTGTGGAGCGGGCGCATGCCCCCGTTCCCCGGCATGGGTTATCCGCTCGTCCCTGGCTATGAATCCGTCGGCCGCGTCGTGGACGCGGGCGTTAAGGCGCGCGCGCGCATCGGCGAGCGCGTGTTCGTGCCCGGCTCCAGCGGCTATGCGGACGTGCGCGGCCTCTTCGGCGGCGCGGCGCGCCGTCTCGTCACCTCCGCCGCCCGCGTGGCCTGCGTGGAGGAGGGCGGCGCCGACTCCGTTCTGCTCGCGCTCGCCGCCACCGCCTATCACGCGCTCGCCGCGCGAAACGCCGCGCCGCCAGACCTCATCGTCGGGCATGGCGTGCTGGGCCGCCTGCTTGCGCGCGTGGCGCTGGCCTGCGGCCATCCCGCGCCGGTCGTGTGGGAGCGCGACGCCTTCCGCCGCATGGGCGCGCAGGGCTATCTCGTCTGCGATCCCGCCGATGACGCGCGGCGCGATTACGCCTCCATCTATGACGTGAGCGGCGACGCCGCCATTCTCGACGAACTGATCAGCCGGCTCAGCCCGGGCGGCGAGATCGTGCTCGCGGGATTTTACGACGCGCGCCCCTCTTTCGCCTTTCCGCCCGCCTTCATGCGCGAGGCGCGCCTGCGCGTGGCGGCGGAATGGAAACCCAAGGATTTGGCTGCGGTGCAGGGGCTTCTCGCAAACGGGAGCCTGCGCCTCGACGATATCGTCACGCATGTGCGCGACGCGGCTGACGCGCCGGAGGCTTATCGCACCGCCTTCGAAGATTCGTCTTGCCTGAAAATGGTGCTCGACTGGAGGACATGCGCATGACGGCTGATCAGGGAACCGCTGTGGGCGCGATGCTGCAAGCGGCCGCCGACAAGAGATTGCGCGACGAAGCCGCGATCGAGCCCGACGCTCCCGCCACCGGCGTGGTGAAGAAGGAGACGCAGATCATCGCGATCTACGGCAAGGGCGGCATCGGCAAGAGCTTCACGCTGGCCAACCTCAGCTACATGATGGCCCAGCAGGGCAAGAAAGTTCTGCTGATCGGCTGCGACCCCAAGAGCGACACGACCTCGCTTCTGTTCGGCGGCCGCGCCTGCCCCACGATCATCGAAACCTCGACGAAGAAAAAGCTCGCCGGCGACGAAGTGAAGATCGGCGACGTCTGCTTCAAGCGCGACGGCGTTTACGCGATGGAGCTGGGCGGACCGGAAGTGGGCCGGG